>JAFGCK010000154.1 GCA_016932675.1 Methanosarcinaceae archaeon
GTATATTCCGTAAATAACTGACAGCCTGCTCAGGGGTATCCTGGCCCAGGATGTGAGCCATTTTCGGATTTGTCAGAATGACCCTTCCTTCTGAACTCATCTGGAACATTCCAACCGGGACGTTATCTATAAAACTCTGAAGCTTTGTCTCTTTCTCCTGAAGTGCATGCATAGCCCGGCTCAGCTCATTGATCTGCTTCTTTAGCTGAGGATAATAGCTTTTTCTATGGGATGTTTCACCCAGTCCGATTATCTTTTTTCGGAGGTCATCCATCTTTTTGTCGTTTTCAGAGGGCTTCATAATAAAGTCTCTTTATGTCTTCGATCGTTACCGTGCGGGGGTTGGTGACCAGGCAGAGATCCTGTATCGCATTATTACAGAGATAATCAATATCATCTTCTTTTACCCCCATATTCGATAAGCCAGGTCTGATGCCCAGCTGACTGCTCATGTTCTGCAGTTCATGTATAAGGCCTTCAGGTCCGCTGCTCCCGGATGGCTTCTTTGAGGACATGATCAACTCAAGGATTCTGTATTTGTCCGGTGCTCATGGATAATTAAAGGCAACTACATGTTCGAGAAGCTGGGCATTGCATTCACCATGTGGGGAATCAAGGTAACCACCCAGACTGTGTGCCATGGAATGCACTAACCCCAGGCTGGCATTTGAAAATGCGAGGCCGGCATACATGCTCCCAAGCATGACCTTATCTCTGAACATGATGTTATCAGGGTCATCATATGCTTTTGGCAGATATTCTGAAACCAGCTTTGTAGCCTCTAAAGCATACATATCGGTCATGACAGAGGAGGCATTTGAAACATAGGACTCAAAAGCATGACACAGAGCATTCATGCCAGTGGATGCGGTCAGTTCAGGACTCATGGTAACGGTTGTCTCTGGGTCTATAAGTGCAAGGTCTGGAAGCATGGTCTTGCTGATTATGCCGAACTTGCGCCTCCTCTTTTCATCTGAAATCACAGCAACCTGGGAAACATCGGCAGATGATCCGGCTGTTGTGGGTATACATATGATAGGGGGTGCAGGCAAAGCTACTTCATCCACGCCTTCGAGCTCCAGAACATTGCACTGATTAGATACTACTGCACCTATAGCTTTGCCACAGTCCATAGGGCTGCCACCCCCAACAGCCACGATCACATCACAACCTTCCTCTATGTAGGTCTCTGCTCCCTGCATAACCTCTGCGGACCGTGGATTTGGAGACACCTTATCATATATCAGAACATCATATTCCCGGGAGTTCAGCTCATCTGCAACCTCTCCGGCCCAGCCCGCCTTAATAACGCCCGGATCGCTTATCAAGAATATTTTCCTGCCAGAAAGGCTGAGGACATACTGGCCTATGAGGCTTCGGCAGCCATTACCTAAAATTATCTCAGGTGCCAGGAATTTACGTGGAGGCAGGCTTCCATTCATGATACTGTTCACTTCCACAGTGTTTGTACCGTTTATATTATCACATTTTTCTGCCTGAGTTTTTCTGAATTCTCAATGGAGTAAGGATACTCTGTGAATAATAGTGTATGAGCCATCTCTACAATATATTATTTTGTATTTATAAAAGTAATAGTTGCCGGGCAGCCATACTTTCAATAGCTGACCTATATATTGTTTATTAGATCCCCGAATCGAATACAGATATTTTGAGGATGCATTACAGAGATCTTATAGAAAATAGCCTGTCTCTCGGGAATGTCCGTATAAGCGAGATCCTTTCCTGAACAATCTGTAATCAAGTTAAAACAGGCCGGATAACTACAACGACCTGAGAAGACGGAATCCCAGGGAGTAGTAGCCGTAATCCGGATTGAAGCTACTGCGAGAGGCTGATCGGCATTTTCTGGCGGAGTTTACCCAGCCACCACCACGCAGGGCGAGACCGGAAGGATTGGCAGCTTCCCAGGGACTGACATCAACCGATGCATCCTCATGACTTTTAGTATATCTGTTCTGGCACCATTCCCACACGTTGCCATGCATATCGTATAATTCCCATGGATTGGGTTTCTTCTGGCCTACCGGGTGCGTCCTGTGTTCAGAGTTGCTGTAGTACCAGGCATACTCATCCAGTTCTGATTCATCATCCCCGAAGGAATATCTTGTGATGGTGCCCCCCCTGCAGGCATATTCCCACTCGGCTTCGGATGGAAGACGGTAGTTATCAGTGTCTTCCCATGCGTTCAGCTTCCTGACAAAGCTCTGGACATCGTTCCACGAAACACATTCAACGGGCCTGTCATCTCCTTTAAAACACGATGGCTCGTTGCCCATCACTTCTTTCCACTCTTTCTGGGTAACCAGATACTTTCCAAGGTAAAATGGTTTTGAGACGATAACCTTGTGAACCATTTTTTCATTGCTGTGCTCATCCGGGTCTGTCTGGAACTCACCTGCGGGGATAAGTATCAGCTCCATGCCGATGGAATTCCTAATAGCTGCAGCAGGCTTTTTCTTTCCGGCTTCTTCATGCTTGTCTCTGATACGCCTGTCATTCTGCTGTTTTTTATCAATGTATTCCACAATTTTACATCCCTGGTTCTCTGGCTTTACGTTAATCTTAATGACGAACGTGATCATATTAAACCTTTACATTTATGGGTTATGCAGAGAAGCAATTCCTTTCGGCATTCGTAACGAGACAATGAATATCGGTATGTACTTCCCGCTTAAACAGTATATTGCCTCAATTAAAGATTTAAATGCTGTGGAACTTTACTGGAGTATTTTTGTTTAATGGAGTATTTTTGTATTCACCGGATATCAGGTATTGTTTGGATATCTTGCACCCGCAATTGGGACAATAGTAGATTATGTTCGATCCCATTCTCAGGCATCTTAATGGAATTTCACAATGGGCGCATAACTGAATGTTTAACAGTTCCACGGTATCACCTCATGAAATTTTATTCCCGGCTCGGTTTTATCGCCTTCACCACAATCCGCAATTCAATGTTGCATTTCGTACATCCCTCTGGCTCCCACATATTCAAACCCCTGCGATATTTTGTTTATCAGGTAGTACTAATATCTATAATTCAAAATACTTAAAGTTAAGCTTTTTTAGAATCATTATTAAAAAAAATATCATTTCTGTTTCTGAAGATCCTGAAAGTGTTCATAAGTCCTTCCTCTCATTCTGTTTATCAAAACGCGTTACGTATAAGTATCAGAAAATAAATCTATTCATTGAGTACTAATAATAATGGCTGCTGCTGTATAATGTGGAGTATATGTTGAAAGGAATTATACAACAATTCGATTTCGAGTGATAACATGAGTTCAGGTAATCTAAAGGATAAGAAGATTTTAATGGTTGTAGCCCAGCGTAATTTCAGGGATGAGGAGTTCTTTGAGCCAAGAGAGATCTTTGAGGATATGGATATAGATATTACCGTAGCAAGCAACAGCACGGATGAAGCCGAAGGTGCCCTTGGCAGAAAGATAAAGCCCGATATCAGTATAGACGATGCCATAGCAGCGAACTATGATGCCATTGTGATAGCAGGCGGCGGCGGCTCAAGGGAATATCTCTGGTCCAATAAGAAGCTGCATAAGCTTGTGCAGGATGCCGTTGAACATGATAAAGTGGTTGCTGCGATCTGTATATCCCCTGTCATCCTGGCGAAGGCCGGGATCCTGGCAGACAGGAAGGCAACGGTATTCAAGGATAATACCTGCATCAGGGAACTTAAGGACTGCAAGGCCATCTATGAGGATGCTGAGGTCATTATCTCAGACAATATCGTTACCGGCCGCGATCCAAAAGCTGCGGAGAAGTTCGGTGAGGCCGTACTGGAAGCTCTTTCAAGGATGGGGACCGGCTCCCTCTGAAGGTAGTTCTTTTCTGAAGCGTATGGCCTTCCTGTCAGGTAAGTGGTGATATATACAATTCTTTTCTACAATTTCAGGGGAAGTATGCAGGTATTTTTATAATTTCGGATCCTGGTCATCCTGATAGGTAAATTCCGCTGCACCAGTAAAGGAACGTACCTCCTTCGGCGGATGCTTGTGTGTTGTCCTTTATGCTTCAATGGTCCTCAGCACCCGGCTGACAGGGGCAGTTCCGGATGCCCGGGCACAGGGACCATTTCCTTTGTGGTCTTCCTGCTGTCTTCAGACCTCAATCTCCATCAGGTCCGAAGCTATTGCGACCTCGCCTTTGAAGTATTGCCTGACATGATCCACAGTTTCCTGCTCATGCCCCTGCATCTGAGGATAGAGGTGAGTGAAATAGAGCCTTTTCACATTAAGCGGCACACGCTCAAGCATATTGCTGAACATATCCGGCGTGGTGTGGCTGCTCACCTCGAACCCAGGCGGGAAGGAGCATTCATGTATCATGAGATCGGCACCATCGGCGAATTCGAATACCGTTCCTGAGGGCTCGGTATCCCCGGTATAGACGACAGCCTTCCCCCCATATTCCACACGGTATGCCAGGGAGCTTACACTATGTACGGTTGGTGTGCAGCTGACAATACAGTTGGTCCCTTCGGGAGTGAATGTCTCGCCTCCGGAGAGTTCACTTATATCGACCTCGAACCTCCCCTTCAGATAGTCGTATGTCCCCATGACCATGCCAAACCAGTCCCGCGTTCCCTCGGGTCCGAAAATATGCATGTCGGTCTTACCCACCAGCCAGTTGGCCTTAAGCAGCGCCAGCACATCTCCCACATGGTCAAGATGCAGGTGCGTCAGCACGATGTTCCCGATATCCATATGCCTATACCCCGCCTCCACAATCCGTCCAAGGACACCGCAGCCGCAATCGAACAGCACAGGCATCCCATCCATCTCCATGATAATCCCGGACTGTACCCGTCCGACCTGGGGTATCCCGACCCCTGTTCCAAGAAATCTGATCTTCATAATTGCTATAATAAGGCTTAAGTAACTTAATTGTATTTATCAGATGTTCAACTATATTGACAACTGTATGCTTTTCTTAAGCGAGGGTTGCCCAGCTGGTCAAAGGCGCCGGACTTAAGATCCGGTATCGAAGGATTTCGTGGGTTCAAATCCCACCCCTCGCATTTTGGTTTTGGGATATAGGTAACGTCAAAAAACCGAATTTTAACCAAAAATTTAGTTTTAAAAATTTGAATTACAAGAGACTGTCGGAAAAGTACATTAGTATGAAATATAGACATTTTAGTAGCAGTAATGACTTAAAACAGATAATAATGGATTTCTTATGAAATGGCTATAGATGCTGATTATGTTCAAAGTAATGACTATCCAATTTTTTATGTATGGCAAAATTGCCGATTAAAATGACTTTTCCGACAGTCTCTACAAGAAAAAACGGAACTTTTATAATTAATTCGAACTATCGAAATACCCAGACAGTCATATGTTATTTCAATTAGAAAACAAGAAAGGTGGCAAACAAATAGCTTCAAAATTAGTTAAACATTGGGAACATAGCAATAGTATCGACTTTAAAACAGAAAAACTACTTCGTTTAGATGATCTTTTAGAACGTAAAAAACGACAGTTTTCAGCCAATTGAGATATTCTTGACTTAAAAAAAATTTATTTCATTTTAGTCTTGTTCTCAATATTGGGTATCTTTTTACCGCTAGGAATGATGCTTTTAGATATAGGGTCCTCCGAGATTATCCTCTAATTACAGAAATAATATTTCTTTTTTAGGGAATCATAGGTTTATCAAAGGTACCCTACAAAA
>JAFGCK010000155.1 GCA_016932675.1 Methanosarcinaceae archaeon
TACCTGCCTGATGTAGAGGTCCTCAGCAAGGCGTTTGGATGCCTTGCTCGCTTTGCTGGAGCCTGCTTCATTGTCAAGCCTTTCCATATACATGCGCAGGGCTCCAAGCCCCTGTGTCTCTGTGATCTCCACCGCATGGCTTACCTTGAGTATCTCTGCCAGTGTGGAGATGGCACCGTATACGGAAGGGTCCGGCGTACCTCTCAGTTCCCCCTGCAGCCTTTGCTGCAGTGAAAGCAGGTCCTTCCTGGAAACGTACCTCTGGTCGTGTATGGGATATCCTGCATCTGTGAGTCTTTTGTACCTGTCCTCCAGTACCTTCTGGAACAGGTCCTTTATCTCTTTCATCTCAGACGGGAGACTGATACGCTTCCACTCGATCTCCTTCTTCTGGATATAAGGGGCTACATCCCTGTCTGACTCTGTCTTTACGGCAACCGCTTCAATATGGAGGGTCTGGCACACCTCAGCGATCCTCTCATCTGAACTGCCGGGACTTGCCGTTATGCCCAGGCAGAGCGGATTTTTTGCAGTTTCGAAATACTTTTCCGCAATGTATGCATAGGCGTAATTTCCGGTTGCCCGGTGTGCCTCATCAAAGGTTATGTGTGTCACATCCTCCAGGCCGATGCGTTTTGCCAGGATGTCGTTCTCGATGACCTGCGGAGTCGATACGATCACTCTTCCACCCTTCCACAGTTCCTCTCTTTGTGAGGGGCTGATGCTGCCTGTAAAAGTCAGTACTTCTTCCTCTGGTATGGACAGTACTTTTCGGAAAAAAGAGGCATGTTGCTCAACCAGGGGCTTTGTAGGTGAAAGCACCAGTGCCTTCCCACCTGCCTTTTCCAGACGGGATGCGATGACCAGAAGCGCTATGATGGTCTTCCCGAGTCCTGTGGGAAGGATAACAAGCGTTGATACTGCAAGAGCCTTGCCGGCCAGGTCAAGCTGGTACAGCCTCTGCTCCACGGCATCCTGTTCGATCAGTGGGTGTTTGATATATTCTGGCATGTTTCAAGCTTAAAGTTTGTCGGATATATATTCTTTAAACCTTTAAACCTGTGGCAAGCATGGTGAAAGTATTAGAATGCAGTACCTGCACTCTCAAAATCCCTGCCCCTGTACATCAGGTCGTAGAGGACATCCTCTATTCCTTCAATGGGTGTACGCACCTGTTTCATACTGTCACGTTCGCGTATTGTCACGGTATTGTCTTCCAGTGTTTCATAGTCCACTGTGACCGAGTAAGGAGTACCTATCTCGTCATTTCTCCTGTAACGGCGTCCGATGGTTCCGGAATCGTCGTATGATACAAGAAGCCCCTTTTCCCTGAGTCTGGCTTCTATCTTCCTGGCAGGCCCGATGAGCTCCTCTCTTGTAAGGAGTGGGAGCACGGCAACCTGGACAGGTGAGACCTCGTTCCTGAATCTCAGGATGATCCTCGATTCTTCTCCTATATCTTCCTTTGCAGGCACTGCCTCCACATCAAACGCATGTTCCAGTACAGTATAGAATATCCTGTCGATCCCGAACGAAGGTTCCACTACATGGGGTACGATGTTCTCCCCGCTTACCCTGACAGTCTCTTCTGCAAATTCAACGGCATCCCCGGGGACTATGATATCCTCTGAGTCCACATTGATCCTGATATCTTCTTTTTCAAGTTCTTCCCGGGAGAGTGCTTTGAGTGCTTCAGCTACAGCCTTTGCCTTTCCCTTGAAAAGCGGTCCGAGTTTTCCCATATCTGGCTTTACGCAGAATCTTGTGACCATCCTGGGTTTGGGGTATTCCCTGTAAATGGAGAGTTCTGTCCTGCTCACAGCAGCGTGGGAGCAGAGATCGTAATCCGTCCTGTCTGCGATTCCCACTACCTCTATCCAGCCAAACCTGTCGGTGCTTACCTCCGCGTCCCAGCAATCCATGGCATAGTGTGCCATCTCATCCTTTTTGTGCTGCCTGAACCTCAGCATGTCCGGAGATACTCCTACACGCTGCAGGAACAGGTTTGTAAGGCCTATCTGGTATGCAAGGAACTCGTGGGCGATGATCCCCTTCTCCAGTGCTTCGCCGAGGGTCAATCTCTCAATTTCTCCCTTCTCCTGTGCAGCACCCGAGTACAGATTGAGCACAGTATCGGCAAACCTGCCGATATTAGGGTGGCTTTTGTCATTCGGGTCTATGAAGATCTCAGCCTCTGCCTGGGTAAATTCCCTTAGGCGGATGACTCCCTGCCGGGGAGATATCTCGTTTCGGTAGGATTTACCTATCTGGGTGGCGCCGAATGGCAGTTTTTCACGATAGAAACGTGCAAGCCTCAAAAAGTCGACAAACATTCCCTGGGCTGTTTCCGGACGCATATATCCCTGTCTTCCGGCACCCGGTCCTATCCGGGTCTTGAACATGAGGTTGAATTCATACGTCTCACCAAGTTCTCCTTCACATTCCGGGCACTTCACATGGTTCTCTCTTATGATCCTGTCAAGTTCTTCATTGCTGAGCGCATCAGCAACGGGTACTATCTTCTCTACCAGGTGGTCAGCCCTGAAAGCCTCACCGCATACCTTGCATTCGCACAGGGGATCCGAGAAGCCTGCAACATGGCCCGATGCCACAAAAACACTTTCGATCCCTACAGTAGGTGTTTCTATTTCCATGAACCCCTCCTGGATCACAAACATGTCCCGCCATATCTGCTCGATCCTGCGTTTCAGGGTGCATCCAAGAGGTCCGTAGTCGTAGAACCCCGCGGTTCCTCCGTAGAGTTCGAAGGAGTTCCATAAGAATCCCCGGCGTTTCGCCAGTTCGATAACCTGTTCATACTTATCCATAAGATATCCTCATAATAGATCAGTGTTCATAAAGATCGATAGAACATCGACAGTTCCATCGGATTTAATAGTAACGAGACCTGCTCAGCACATTATGTGCATTGTCCCTGTATTACGTGTACATGTTTCCTGCGTTCACTTGCATAATACTTATATGTGTGTTCGTTTATTCATCATTCTGAGCAAGGTCAGCAATACAATCATATTTCATATCGTACCACCACTCTATATGATTCAATTGGTCATTCTACACCAGACCTTGCTTTTCCTATTATGTTTTCTTCTTCATTTCTTTTTGATCGGCACAGGTTAGTAGTATTCTTGCAATTCTCTCTGTTCTCTGGTTGTATCTCTGAAAACCCCCCCGTTTCCGGTGGAAAAAAGATACTATGATGCTGCACCGGTAAAGGGTAAATGTGAGATGTTCCTAAAAAAATGGGGATCTTTCAGGATTCCATGACTTCGTCCGGAGTAAATCCCTTGTGGACGATCTTGTATATATGGGATACCAGTTTTGTCGGATCATCAGACTGGAACACGTTCCTTCCGATGGCGACACCTTTTCCGCCTGCCTGCAGGGAATCGTAGATCATCTCAAGCAGTTCAGCTTCGGTTTCCATCCTCGGCCCGCCGGCTATGACCACGGGTACAGGGCATCCCCGGACAACCTCTTTGAACGATTCGATATCGCCGGTATAGTTGGTCTTGACTATGTCCGCTCCCAGTTCCGCTCCTATCCTTGCAGCGTGCTTGACATATTCAACATCATGCTCGGATGTTACCTTTGCTCCCCTTGGATACATCATCGCAAGCAGAGGCATTCCCCATTCATCGCATTTGCTTGCAATATGCCCCAGGTCATGAAGCATGTTTGCCTCGTCATCCGCACCGACGTTGATGTGGACTGAAACAGCATCTGCCCCTACTTTGATCGCTTCCTCTACGGTTGTTGTGAGTACCTTGTGGTTTGGGTCAGGTCCCAGAGAAGTGGAAGCTGACAGGTGGATGATCAGCCCTATATCCCTGCCATATCCCCTGTGGCCATATTTTGGAAGCCCCATATGCCCGAGGACCGCGTTCGCCCCTCCTTCTGCAACCTTGTTAACGGCTGCAGGCATATCTATTAACCCTTTTATCGGACCGGCCCCCACTCCGTGGTCCATTGGGATTATTATCGCATTACCGGTATTACGGTCAAATATCCTTTCTATCCTTACGGATTTTCCAATTTCGCTCATGTATCCCTCATAGGTCTGATTCTAGATAATTTTTACGTAGGCCAATGTATCACAGGTTTTCGTGCTGGTATCTCCCGCAGTAGCCTTCACTGACTTCCCGGTGGAGACTGCAGAATATGAGCTGCAACAGGCGTGCATTCTTCCTGACCCTGAAGCCATGAGGATTATGGACTAACAGCATTGATTCACTTCTTCCCCGGTAACCGGAATCCCATACTGCGGATTCCACGGTCACTCCGCATCTGAGCAGGCTTGATCTCGGTCTTGCAATTGCGACCAGGTCCAGCGGGATATTGACTATTTCATTGAATGTTATCCTGTATGTTCCCGGCTCCAGAAAGATCCATCCTTCATTGTCGAAGCCAATACCTTCACTTTCAGGTATGCATCTTGAACTGTTATCAAAATCCACTGCTCCGGCATCTTTAAGGGATTCGACGCTTTTAAGGGTGAGCTCTATACTGTTAGGCTGCAGCTGGGTGTCAGCATCTATCATGTTCTCGACCAGTGGTATGCTGCTGTTTATCCTGGACTTGAGTTCATCTTTTGATAGCATCGTCATGAGTGAGGTCTTCTATATAATGGCATATTATGATTTCGGATATTGTTAGCATAA
>JAFGCK010000156.1 GCA_016932675.1 Methanosarcinaceae archaeon
AACAACCCTGAGATCGACCAGTTCAGGGTAATGACAGACTTCTGAGCGTGTGGTAAACCACACGTTTTCCTTTCTTTTCGAGACCTTCCAGGTTTTTCCAATATAAAGTATTCTATTTTCATTGAAGCGATGCATTAAAGGGGTCTTTTTTTAAGCCACTGATTGATACTGATCATCGCGGATTAATAGTAAACCTGGAAGCTAAAACCAACAAATGGCCAAATCTGTGTAAATCCCGCGTTAATCCGTGTCTGGTATCTTTTTGAAACTGCTTTATGTTTAAGACACGGATTTACAGGATTAAAGCGGATTCAGTAATATGGGAAAATCGTCATATTAGATTTCTCTTTGCTTTTCTTTGCCTTTTATATTTATAGCTGGAGTTACATCTATAATGCTGCGTGTATTATACAATAATTATTCATACCGGAGTGATCGAATTTGAGTTCTACATTGATAGTCCTGAACCTCAAGACCTATCTTGAGGGCACAGGCGAAGGCGCCGTAAGGGTTGCACAGGCATGTAAGGAAGTCGCGGATGATTCAGGGATTGAGATAGGTGTTGCGCCGCAGTTCTGTGACATCTACCGCGTGGCATCACAGGTTGAGCTGCCGGTCTACGCACAGAGCCTTGACCCGGTGGGTGCAGGCAGCTTTACGGGACATGTATTCGTGCAGTCCATCAGGGATGCGGGTGCAGTCGGAACCCTTATCAACCACTCGGAATGCCGCCTCACACTTGCAAACATCGATGCAGCCATTACCATTGCAAAGGGTGCAGGCCTTAAGACAATAGTCTGCACCAACAACGTTGCAACCTCAGCTGCCGCCGCAGCCCTTGGTCCTGATTATGTTGCAGTGGAACCACCAGAGCTTATCGGCACAGGCATCCCTGTTTCAAAGGCAGATCCCGAGGTCGTCACAGGCTCGGTTGAAGCGGTAAAGAGGATCGACCCAAAGGTTCAGGTTCTCTGCGGTGCTGGCATCTCAAAGGGAGAGGACCTTGTAGCAGCCCTTGAGCTTGGCTCTGTGGGTGTGCTGCTGGCATCGGGAATTGTCAAGGCTGCTGATCCTAAAGCTGCACTCGAGGACCTTGTGAGCAAGGTCTGATACTGCTTTTACTTGTTTTCTTTTATGGCAGGCTCAGCCATGCGATAAAGAGCAGCACTGTTGCAGCTATCATTCTGATCACTATGGGAAGGTCAATGTTGAACTGCTGTCTCAGCATGGCGGAGATTCCCACTGGTGGTGGTGCGATCAGGAGTGCTGCAATTAAAAGTGATAAGCCTGCCAGGAAGTTCCTGACTACGATTATCAGATAGAGTCCCTGTATCCCGAGATACAGCCCGAAGACTGCGGTGAAGAATATCCCTATCTTGTAGAATTTGATGTATTGCTGGGGGTTTGGTGATGGGCCGTTCAAAATATCACTGAATTGATGTAGGTGCAGGTGCAAGATAATGTTTGCCCTGGAAAAATAGCCATTTTATCTAGCTTAAGGGGATAGGGACTATGGTATGTACCAATTAGCCACCTTCTCAGAAGACCATGAGATTGGTTTTGTGGGGGTACTGCTTGAGTTGGGTATTGTGAAGGCTGCTCTGGATAATAACCAAAAGCAAGCACAAAAATAAAAGATCGAATGATCGATAAAGTAGATTTTGATGAAGTCAGTAAAGATGACTTAATGGTTCAACCAAACCCAATAGACACCCCCTCCCAGAGAAGAAAAAGATGGACCTAAAAATCTATGTGAAGGTATTTATTGTCTGGAACAGATATCAGGAATATTGATGTCTTTGTATCATTCTATGAACCAGAAAAGGAACATGGAGTCTCCATAAAAAGATTTTCATTGGAAGACTTTATACCTTCAACCCCTGAAGAATAAAATAAAAATTGGTGGCAATCACCACAATTGATTTTTCCTATACTTACCTACATTACCTACAACCTTTAATCAATACCGCTTGGCCATTTACCGGCAGCCATTTCATCAGCGAGATACCACGCACTGGTCGTTGGAACAACAAGATCTCCTGCACAATAAGCAGGAAGAGATAAAGAACCTCCGGTTGTAACAGCATCACCAATGACTCCTGCCACACCAAGCACAATACCGTCAACCTGTGAATCAACATGTTCTCTCTCAGCAGTATCCCAATTAAGTTCATAGCAGAAATTAGGATATTGCTCATAGCAAGCTTTATCTTTGACTCCGATACACGATTCTGTTGGTAGCATGTTACAAGCGGCCGTCATCCTCGTACCGTGCATCCTATGCCTTTGAGCTGCCCTTCGATTCCATGCTGCACCATTTCAGGCTCAAGGTCACCCATGATCATGATGCGGTATGTCACGCTCAGGCGCCTGGTTCCCTGAACACCTTCGTACCTGTCGATTGTCTCAATGGAAACGATATCCTTATTGCAGGAAATCAGTTCCATGATGATATCTGCATCCGCCTCTTCGGGAATAAGCACCGACACATCTCTCAAATGGTGTGTGAGATTTGCGAGTTTCCACTCACGCATCTCCTCTTCACCCAGCAGGCGGATGTTCTCTATCTTTAATGGTATCATCCTGTTTCCGCTTTCCAGCACAACGGTCCTTGGAGTTACTCTTTTGACAATGCCGGTATGCACAACCCCTGAATAGATGTGCCTGACACCGATCTCCTGCCCAATGGAATCCAGCAGCATGTCGAATTCGGCTATCTTCGAGTTGATGAGCTTGTCCGAGCGGCGCAGTGCCGATGCCGTGTCGCCGAAATGCACCGCTGCATTCTTCATCTTTGAAGTGAAGGCTTCAACATCCCTTTTCCTGACAATGGCGGACATCTCGCTGCACTGCTGCATGAAGGCTTCGTGAACTCTGAGCACTTCCGGGTTCTCCATCTGGATGTATGAGTAGAGGTACGGGTTCTGTCCAAGTATCCTTCCCACAAGGTCAAGCATGATATCGTAGACCGGACTCATGAACCTCCTCGACTCGTTCACGCTGAAATCCAGTTTTTCAAAAGTCGCACCTATGGTGATGTATGCGAAGTGTGTCAGTCCCTGCACAACGGATACGAACCTGTCGTGTTCAGCCGGGCTGATGACTTCGATGTGTGCGCCGTTATCCTCGAAAAGTGAGCGAATCACAGGGAGCCATTTCCCGCATCGCTCATCGATGGGAGTCAATATGAATGTCTGTCCATGCAGGCTTGGGATGGATGGTCCGAACATGGGGTGTGTACCGAGTATCTCCACATCTGCCGGAGCGTACTTCTTCATGGCCTCGGTGGGTCCGACCTTCAGGGATGTGAGATCCATCAAGAGGCTTCCCTCCTTCATTTTAGGTGCGGCCTCACTGATGACCTTTCCGGTGATATTGATTGGTACTGTTACTATCACAATGTCGCTGGTGCCTATAGCAGCATCAAGGTCATGGGCAAACTCAACGCCCATTCTCTCCGCGACCTCAACTTTTCCGCTGCTGCCCCATACGGTGACCTCATAACCGTGCTCCCTGAAAAAAGGGGCGAACCACTGCCCCATCTCGCCTGTACCGCCAATGATCAGGACTTTCAAATTCAGAGCCCCTCCAGCACTGCTTTTTTCATGACGTCGATGGGGGGTTCCACGCCTGTCCATATTTTGAATGCCTCCGCACCCTGATAGATGAGCATCATCTCTCCGCTGACCGCCTTTGCACCCGCTTTTTTTGCTTCTTTCAGAAGTCTGGTTTCCAGGGGGTTGTACACAATATCAAAAACGGTTAGTCCAGGATGCATATCCTCTGCTGTTGCTATCGTTCCTTCGGTATGGGGATGCATCCCGAGGGTGGTGCAGTTGATGAGTATGTCGCTGCCAGCTATCAGTTCCTTCATCTTTTCAAGCCCGCAACCTTTCGCACTGCCGACCGCTGAGACATCGGATGCCAGGTCGATGGCCTTTTTCCCGGTCCTGTTGGCTATGGTGATGTCGGCTCCATCCTTTGCCAACTGGAATGCGATCGCTCTGGATGCACCGCCTGCACCTGCGATGAGCACTTTTGATCCCCTGATCGGGACATCCTTTTCCTCAAGGGTGCGCCTGGCTCCAAGGCCGTCGGTGTTGTATCCTTTCATGCCGTCCCTGAAGTCTACCGTATTCACAGCACCGATGCCTCTGGAAAGCGGATCCGGCTCAACTATCTTCAATGCTTCCTGTTTCAGCGGGACTGTCAGGTTCACGCCCCCGAAACCCATGGCCTTTGCCCCCAGAAGTGCATCCCCAAGCTTTTCAGGGCTTACCCTGAACGCATGGTATATGCATTCCATTTTCAGTTCCCTGAAAGCTGCATTGTGCATATCCGGGGACTTTGAATGGGCTATGGGGTCACCGAATACGCCGAAAACGGTTCTCAAAAGAGTATCTCCAGGGCTGCTTTTAATTCATGTATCCTGATCTGGCCGGGCGCAACAGCCTTTGCTATTGCTCCGTATGTAAGAACTGATCCGTAGCATGGGGCAACTATGCGGCTGTGCTTGCCAGGCTCGCCCATTGCGATGGTGCACACAGGCTTTTCCATGTCTGCGGTCGCCTGCAACACGTTCAGCACATCCTGCTTTGTTTTCGCCATCACTGCCAGTTTTGCAATGTCTGCTCCCGCTTCATGTGCCCTGCTGAGTATTCTTTTCATTTCTTCAACGGATGGTGTGGCATTGAAATCATGGGCAGAAACAATGACCGTTGCCCCTGCTGCTTTTGCGGCTTCAATGACCTTGCTTCGCTGGCTTGCATCTGCACTGAGTTCGATATCGATCGCTTCCACAAAGGGAAGTATATCGATCAGGACTGCGATCCGGTCCTCTTCGCTGCCTTCCCACCTGCCACCATCGGACTGTAATCTATTGGTTGCAATACATGGGAGGCCGGTGTTCACTCTTATCCTTTCAATGGTCTTTCTGGCTTCATCCAGGTCTGGAAAATTGATAAGGTCAAGCCTCAGTTCCAGCACGTCTGCACCCAGCCACTTTGCAGCCTTTGCATTCTCTGCCGGGTCATCGTCTATGACTGAAACGATCGCAGGTCGCTTGTCAAGGTCAAAGGCCCCGATTTTAACCATCAGCAACACCCGGTGCTCATTTCTCAATGATGGTCTCTTCGATCTTCATTCCAAAGTGGCGGCCGATGTCCTCGGAGTGGACCAGGATCTCATCGCCGACCGTAAGATCGGTGACAGCTATGGGCTCCCTGTCCTTTGTGACCAGTTTGATCGTCTCTGCATTCTGCAGTATGTTCTTGATGATCTTGCCGTTGAGGTCTGCTTCAACGAGGATGAGAGGTCTTCTTTCAATCTTCACCCTGCCTACAACCCCTGTTCTCTGCTTTCCTTCACCGTCCACGATTGTGACCTCATCGCCAGCTTTTAGCTCTGAGAGGTAGCGTGTCTTCTCCCCTACCTTGATATAGGCATGTACTGCGCCGGCATTGACCCTGAATGGCCGGGATGCCACATAGGGGCTTTCCTCCGATTCCGAGTGCACAAGGAACATGCCGTTAGCCTGTGATCCCACAAGCATGCCCTCACCTCTTACCATGAGGTTACAGGTGTCCACACAGACCCGGTCACCCATGCCAACGGGTTCTATCCTTGTTACGGTGGCTGTCTGCATCTGAAGGTTCCTGGCGCCTGCACTTTCAGCTATCCTGGCAGTCTTTTTGATCAGGCTCAGGTCCTTTGTGTCAAGCAGGACACCATCGGTTCCGTGTTCCATCGTCTCGAAGGCAAGTTTTGCCTCATCAGGGGTCTGTACACCAGATAAGAGTTTAACATCCTTTTTCTGCAGTCCTGCAATGAGGTTCTCAAGAGGGATAACCTGCCAGTCCGTTCCTATTGTGATCAGATAATCACAGATACTGCCCATTTCGGCCGCAAAGTTCTCATAATCCTTGTTGCGGATGATGACATAGGCTGCAACCTTCAGCCCCTTCTCTTTAAGGCGAATGGCTGTCGTGACATCAAGGGAGCCGGCGTAGTCAGGTGGCAGTGGTTTTGTACCATCGCCTTCTCCACCTTTGCCAATAACGATTATGTCTGCTCCCTCCACAGCTTCGCAGGTAAAGGCAGCCACTTTAACATTTCCAAGCTCCTTTACTTTCGCCACATCAGCAGCATTGACAAGTATGGCATCCACACCCGACTCCATTGAGGTGGTAACCACAGCCTTGCGTTCATCCCAGTTGCCTTCATCGGCCTTGATCCAGATAATCTTATTGTTCATATGAGCACGTCCGCAAGCATGGAAGACTGTTCAGTTTCATTCCAGCATTTCCAGTGCTTCTTCAACTGACTTTTTATGGTGCACTATCTCTGTTATTGCTCTTGTAATTTTTGTAGGGTCTTCATGCTGGAAGACGTTCCTGCCGATCGCGACGCCCCTTGAGCCACCTTCCATGGCACCTTCGATCATTTCAAGGAATTCCCTGTCTGTGTTGGTCTTCGGTCCGCCTGCAATGACAACAGGTACCGGACAGCCATTAACAACATCCTTGAATGTGTCAGGGTCACCTGTGTATACGGTTTTAACTATGTCAGCACCAAGCTCTGCGCCTGCCCTTGCTGCATGTGCTACAAACACGGGATCATGGGGGTTTGTTATCTTCTTTCCGCGTGGGTACATCATGGCCAGCAGTGGCATCCCCCAGAAGTTGCACTGTTCAGAAACGTATCCCATTTGCTGCAACTGCTCGGCTTCTGTCTCAGAACCTATGTTCACATGGATGGATACCGCATCCGCCCCCATTTTCATAACCTCTTCAACACTACATACCTGCACTTTGTTGTTCGGGTCCGGCCCAAGGGCAGTGGATGCGCTCATGTGGACGATAAGGCCGACATCATGTCCGTATCCCCTGTGGCCGTGTTTTACTATTCCTTTCTGCATGAGTACGGCATCTGCTCCACCTTCTGCAACCATGTTAATGGAACCGGCTACGTCGATAAGTCCCTTCACAGGTCCGTCGGATAATCCGTGGTCCATGGGTATGATGACCATGTTCCTGCTGTCTCTGTGCATGATCCTTTCTATGCGAATACTTTTCCCGATATCTGTCATAGTATCACTCTTGCATTTTATTATTTTATCAACTATCTGGTGTATTAATGTACAAAAATATACATTAATGTATTTATAGTTTCTTTGCTACTATGTGACATAGTCACACGGTTTATTATTTAAAGGTTTTTGTATCCTATGTAAAAGATACGTAAATAATACTAAAAGGAGCTTACATATCTTTCAGGAACTTGCCTATTTGTATCCCTTCAGCAGCGATACGGTACTCTATAAGATGCTTTTCGTGTTCGCTTCCATGCATCTTCAGAATATAGAGACCTTTTTTGATCTCACCATCTATTTCCAGATTTCGCAGCAATACAAGATTATCAACAAAGGAAGCTATGGGTATCTCAGAGACAGCAGGATCGGCTCCCGAGATTATATTACCACATATCAATAAGGATGTGATATGCTTGTTCTTGAAGAGCCTGATAAGATTTGCCAGATGTTCTTTCTTGCCTGCACAATAGCCGAATGCCTGGTCGAACCCCGAGATGTCATCAAGCAATACCCTTCTGGCTCCTATGTCTTCGATATATTCCTGTATTTTAGCAGCATGCTTGCATGGATTTATCTCTGAAGGGGCCATGTGGTATATCCTGACAAGTTTTTTGTCTTCAAGTTCCTTAAGATCGATCCCAAAGTTTGAAGCATAGTAGCGTAGCTCACCGGGTGTTTCTTCAAAAGTGCTTATTATGCCCGGTTCCCCTTTTCTGGCACCCTCTATAATGAACTGCAGACCAAAAAGTGTTTTACCGGTGCCGGTATTGCCGGCCAGTAATGTGGAAGATTGTTTGAATAATCCGCCCCCCATGAAATCCTCGAGTTTCTCAATACCGAATCCCACTCTTTCTGAATTCCATTCAGGCTCAATGGACATAACCACTATTCTTGGATATAAGTGAATTCCCGAGTTTGATATTTCAAAGAAGTGTTTTCCATCAAGGTAATTCAGACCACTGAACTTCACAACCCTTAAACGACGATCAGTGTAAACGCTCTCTATATTCTGTGACAGGTATATTACGCCGTCAACGATATCGGTGATGACCGATCTGCACATCTCCTCGGTAGTCATTGTGCCGGTAAGGTACACAATAGCGTTCCAGTCATTCATTGCTGAGTTAAGTGAATACATGAACCTTCTCCTTTCAGCTTCGGGAAAGCCGAAACCGATAGGAGTTACAGGGTCGATAAGTATTCTGTCGGGTTCAAGGGATGTGACTGTGTTGCCAAGGTCTACGAGCATTGTCAGTGGATCCCTTTCCACTGAACTGATATTGTATGTGCGAATGTTGATTTCCTCTTCGTAGAAATCATAGTTCGAAAAGGTCTCATGGATCGAGCTTTCTGATTTTGTGGTGGGACAGATGTAAAGCACCTTTTCTCCTTCCCTGGCTGCATGGCAGAGGCTCTGTATCCCAAGTGTCGTTCTTCCAGTGCCAGGATTCCCTGCTATGAGCATTGTTGAGGGCCTGGGTATCCCACCCCCCAGTATCTCATCCAGGCCGGGTATGCCTGTAGATCTTATCTCCAATACAATTCCTCGGTCAATAATGCGGTAGCCAGAATGATTATATTTATATTTGTATTATATTTCCTCTTCCAGATGTAGTTTAGATTTCGATCTTACTTAACACTATTTGTTTTTTGGTAATGGGATTGAAACTGTCTTATAGTGTGAATTACAATAATGACTGATCTATAATACACCATCATACAGGATAAACACATGAGAGAATTAAAGATTCTTGTTATCGACAACTATGGACAGTTCTGCCATCTTATCCACCGTTCTGTCCGTGATCTTGACATGGACACAAAGATAGTTCCCAATACAACTCCTGTCGAGGATATTCTGGACGAGGAGCCTGACGGTCTTATTCTGAGTGGTGGCCCCACTATGGAGAGGGCCGGCATATGCTCTGAATATATTGAAAGCATTGACCGCCCTATCCTGGGTATTTGCCTTGGTCACCAGTTGATCGCAAAGACCTTTGGCGGAGATGTCGGTCCGGGCAAATCCGGCGGATATGCAGATATAGAGATCGATATCGTAGATGAGGATGAGCTCCTGAAGGGACTGGGTCCAAAGACCTCGGTATGGGCATCACATGCAGACGAGGTCCTGAGCCTTCCAGGGGATTTCATACAGCTCGCAAGGTCAGATATCTGTGAATATGAAGCGATGAGACATATCGAGAGGCCCATCTTTGGTGTCCAGTGGCACCCAGAGGTTGCGCACACGGAAAAAGGGGAACAGCTCCTGACGAATTTCCTGGAGATATGTGAGATCTATTGATCCTGCATTCCTCTATGTGATATCCAGCGATCTTACATTCCCATTTTCTTCATCATTTTCTGCATATTGAATTTCCCGCCGCGGAATCCTTTCATGGCGGTTTGCATCATTTTATGATACTTTAATAATTCTCTGACATCGTCGGCACTGCACCCTGAACCTATGGCAATCCTTTTTATCCGGGAACTGCCGATGATCCTTGGGTTGAGCATCTCTTCTTCTGTCATTGAATCCATGAGCACCCTGTAGCGCCGCAACTTGTCCCCGGTGACCTGGTATGCATCCTCGGGGATTTTGGCACCCATGCCTCCGAGAGGCAGCATCTGCATGATCTGTTTCATGGGTCCCATCTTGTTCAGGCTTTCAAGCTGTTTGTACATGTCTTTGAGGGAGAAGCGTCCGCTCATCATGGCCTGGATGTCAATCTCTTCATCACCCATGACCTCTTCTGCTTTCTCAATAAGGCTCTTGATGTCACCCATTCCAAGAAGCCTGGATATGAACCTGTCCGGCTCGAATCTCTCAAGGTCATCAGGGGTCTCCCCAACACCTATAAATGCTATCGATGAGTTCGTTTCGGATACTGCGGAAAGCGCGCCACCACCTTTTGCGGTACCGTCAAGTTTGGAAATGACCACGCCGGATATGCCCACTGACTCATTGAAGGCACGGGCCTGCTCGCTTGCCTGCTGTCCTATAGCACCGTCAAGTACAAGCAGTTTATAATCAGGCTTTGCAGATGCATGTATGTGCTCCATCTCTGCGATCAGGTCACTTTCAAGGGAGTGGCGCCCGGCCGTGTCCACGATGATGATATCGTTCTTCTGGACCTCTTTGAGCCCTCTCTCAACAATTCCCACCGCATCCGGATTACCTTCCTCTCCATAGAAGGCAACGTTAAGCTTACCGCACAGGGTCTTAAGCTGCTGGTAAGCACCGGGGCGGAATGTGTCGGCACAGATGACCGCAGGTTTTAGTCCCTTTTTCTGGAAATAACGGGCAAGTTTGGCAGATGTCGTTGTCTTACCGCTGCCCTGCAGGCCTATCATCATTATCTTCTGTGGCCTGAGGGGAATATCGGTGCTTTTTCCAATGATATTGATCAGTTCCTGGTACACTATCCTGATCACATGTTCCCTGGGATTCATTCCGGGGGGTACCTCTTCCCTGAGAGCACGCTCCTTGATGTGCTTTGACATCTCCATGACCAGCTTTACGTTCACATCGGCCTGAAGCAAAGCTCTCTGGATATCCCTGACAACCTCGTTCACGGTGCGTTCATCGATACGTCCGGATTTTACCAGTTTCTTGAGGGCATCCTGCAGGGAACTCCCTAATTTATCCATAACCATTTAAGGATCGTCCTGTTCATCTTTTTGCTCTAATAAATGGGCAGTTCGTATTTAACATTGTTGTGAAGACCTTTCTCATGCCTTGTATCCATATCTTTATCAGGAAATGAGAAGTATAGCCATCATCACGGACAGGGCTCCAAGCCACTGTCTTTGTACCAGACGTTCTTTCAGTATCACCCATGCAAGCAGGACTGTTACGGCAGGATATAGTGATGTGAGAACGGCTGCTACGTCGAGCCTTCCTGCCTGGGCCGCCAGTGCGTAGAATAAATTCCCTCCGGTATCCAGTATGCCTGCAAGGGCTATGATGGGAAGGTATCTGGCAGCAGGTATTTCCTTCTTCTTAAGATACAGCGCAGCCAGGAAGAACATTGCCAGGGATGCCAGCCTTGCTCCCACGAGCGGCCACAGGATAGTATCTCCATGTATCCTGTCTATGAATATCATGAAAAGCCCGAATCCAAGACCCGCGACCAGTGGGAACTTAAGATTGTTCGTGGCTATCTTTGAGCCGTCCTCTTCCCGTGAGATGAGCCAGACGCCGGTGAAAGCAAAAAGAAATCCTGTGATCTGGATTGTTGCAGGCACCCCTTCCAGAGCTATGCCAAAGGCTACAGGGACCATGGCACTGAACACAGCTGCCACGGGTGCGACGACCCCCATCTTCGATATCGAAAGCGCATGGTAGAGTACCAGGATACCGATGCCGCCGGAAATACCACCAAGGGCTCCCAGAAGTATGTCCTCTGAGGAAGGTATTGCCTCTTCTGTGATGAGTGCAGAGGATGCAAGCAGTATCAGACCGATGATCTGGGAGATGATCGCAACTGTAAGTGCGCTGCTGCGCCTTGTAGCAAGCCCTCCGCTAAAATCTGCTGCACCCCAGGATGCTGCAGATGCCAGTCCTAATAAAATGGCAGAGGATTCCATCTGTCTCATCTACTTTCTGGTTTGATAAAGTTAGGGATGTTATTTAAGTAAAAAAAGATTACCAATAGCGGGGGATGGATTCGAACCATCGGTCTACGGGTTATGAGCCCGTCGGGATCTCCTGGCTACCCCACCCCGCTTCCTCGGTTGCTTCTGTTTATATGGGAGGGCACTACCCTAGAACAATATCATTGCAGATAAATGTTGCGTATGAATGAATTTAAAAACAAAAGATATATGCCATGTATGTGTAATTAATATCCAGATCAGGAGGGATAAAAATGGCGTTGCCTGATAAATTCAGATGTGTTGTTACTAACTGGGATTACATCTATGATCTTTGCAGAAAAGTTTCAGATGAAGTGAAGACTTCAGGATATGAGCCTGATATGATCATCGCCCTTGCAAGGGGAGGATGGTTTGCGGGACGTGTACTGTGTGATTTCCTGGGTCTTGATGATCTGACAAGCCTTAAGATCGAACATTACCTGGGTACCGCACTTGCAGGCGATGAACCTAAGATCAGGTACCCTCTTGCAGACGATGCTGTTGCAGGAAAGAACATTCTCATCGTTGACGATATCACCGACACCGGCAAGAGTCTGATACATTCCATTGAGTATGTGAAGCAACAGGACCCAAAGGAAGTAAGGACTGCGACCCTCCAGTACCTGGACTCATCAGAGCACGATCCGGATTATTGTGGTGAGCGCCTCGAGGAATGGGCATGGGTCGTCTTCCCTTGGAATTTCATAGAGGACATGATCGACCTGATATCGACCCTCATGAAAAAAGAAGCACGTCCCATCTGGGACATCCCTGCTATCCGGCACGGACTTTATATGTATCATTCGCTTGATTCCTTTGCTTTTGAGATCGCACAGCCTGGCAGGCTTACTGAGATCATGGAAGAGATGCACCGGAGGGGAATCGTAAGGTCGATCACAGAAGACGGGAAACAGCTCTGGGGGCTGGCCTGACCGGTTCTGTTGGGCGGTATTTGTATTATGTGACGCTATCCGGAAAGGAACTAAACGGATCACGAAAAAGCTGATATTGCGGTAATTGGCGGAACCGGCATATATGGCGGGGTTATTCCGGACAGGGTCCGTGAGCCTGTATGGAGGCACCCATCGGAAAAACCTTCCGATGCCGGGGCCATTTCTGAACACGGTAACAGGATTATATGTTCACAGTCCGGACTTCAATTGTCCTGGTCCTATTTAAGCCTGCATCTGATATGCAAATACGTGCTTATCGCAAGAATTTTAATATATCATCATGCTTATATAAATCGGTGAACCATGCCTCACAAATGTACAAGATGTGGATCTATCTTTGAAGACGGCGCTTCGGTCATATTGAGCGGATGTCCTAATTGTGGCTGGAACAAGTTCCTTTACGTAAAGGACGATGAGCCGGAAAGTTCTGAAAAGGAGGTTCCTGAGGGTGAGGAAAAGGACGGGGAACATAAGATCATTGATGAAAGTCACGACCATGCTCATGATGAGAAGATCATTCGGGAGATCGATGATATAATAGGTCATGAAGAGGAAAAGAAAAGTGTAACAGAAGAAGAAGGTGAGCGTGTGGAATCCGTACGTATCCTTGGCCCGGGATCATATGAACTCAATCTTGATTCCCTGCTCGACCGCAAGGAAATTGTCATGGCGATAAAGGAAGATGGTACATATGCTCTCCATCTGCCATCGGTTTTCAAAAAGGACAAGGGAAAAGAAAAGGTCAAAGGCAAAAAATGATCTTTTCTTGTGCAGGGTAAACCATGGATGCATATCTCCAAAAGCGTTTCTGGGAGCTTGACGTTTTCCGTGGTATCGCTATCATCCTTATGGTGACCTATCATTTCTTTTTCGATCTGTTCTATTTAGGTATATACGAAACCGACATTCATTCCGGTGTTCTGCATTTCATAGGAAGGAGCGCTGCGATCGTTTTCATATTCCTGGTTGGCCTGTCCCTTACTCTCAGTTACTCCCGCACCAGACTCTCTGAAGGAGGGCGTCAGAACCTTTTCCCCAAATTCCTGAAAAGAGGTGCAGCGATATTTTCCTGGGGGCTTGTCATAACTTTTGTCACCGGAACATTGCTTGAAAGGGGAATGATAGTTTTCGGTATACTTCATCTTATTGGCATTTCGATCATATTTGCTTATCCTTTCCTGAAGTTTCGTAGCAGGCCACTGATCGTAGGTTTGTCTATTCTTTTCACTGGTTTTTTTACAGAGGGTGCATATGTGGATTTTCCCTGGATGCTATGGCTCGGCCTGAAGCCATTTGGATTCTATACCCTTGATTACTTCCCTCTCATCCCATGGTTTGGGCTGGTACTTCTGGGTGTGTTCGCAGGCAATACTCTCTATGCCGGCTATCAAAGACGGTTCAGGATATGTGACTGCGAGAATAAAACGGTGGCATTGGTGCTTGGTCATCTTGGAAAAAGGTCCCTTTTAATTTACCTGGTACACCAGCCTGTGATCGTGGGCTTGCTGGTGCTCCTGGGATATGCAGAAGCAGGTGCTGATATTCTGGTATTCTGAAACCCCCGCCGATGCATTCCAGTCCCTTCGATAACAGCTACACTTCAGATCATCCTGTTCACATTTCTGATAGCATCCATTGATGTCCATACCCTGGCTGCTGTACCTTGATACTGGCCATTTTCAGGTCGTTTCCATTAACTCCTGCTTCAATTCCTCAAATATGGCCGCATTATTGCGTATCCTGGCTTCTGCATCTGAAAAATTCATGTCCTTGCATTCCTCGTAGAAGGACACGAACCTGGCAAGCCACATCACTCTCAGCGCATCGACAAGTGCGATATCGTATGTCCTGGAGTATTCTTTGAAAATGTACCAGACAATGCGTGACCAGTGCTCTGCACCCAGTTGTTCTTTACCATCAAGGAAACCATGCAGGTGCTGCAGCACATCTTCTGGTAATAGCGTATTATATATGCCTTCGTATTCTTCATAACGCTTGGATACAGTTTCGAGGATCTTTTCTTTGTTCACCTCCACAGGGAGTGGTATGGGACCATAGTATTCCGATATTTCCACACCGTCAGATGTAATCGTCCTTTTGTTCTTTTTCTCATAATAGATCGCAAGATCGAACATCGTTTTCACAACCTGCCTGAACATCGGGATAAGGGATGACTCCGGGTCCGCATATTTTGTCGTGGACTCATGCAGTTTCAGTCCGAGCATTGCTTCCCTTATCCTGCTTCTTTCTGCCGATGCGACAGTTGTGATAAAAATGTCTATCCCGAAATCTGCGGGAAAAAGGGGATGGTTGCGGAGTATCTCCATGAGATTGCGGGATACGCAGAACTCCCCTCCGATGGGCTGTCTTATGTCACTTCCGTAATATGCTCTGGTAAAGGGATATGCAAGATTGTTGGTGATAACGCCGTCGAACTTGTCGCGTACATAGAATGGTACCACCAGGTCTGTGCGTCCGTATAGTACCGGCCGGACCAATTCCTGTATCCATTCTCCCTTGATCGAAAGGAGGTCGCCGTCAACAAAGGCTATTGCCTTTGAGTTGAGCTGGTGCGCTATCTCCATGACGGTCCGTATCCCGTTTCCTTTGCCCGGAACTCCCATCTGTTCGACAACTATCTTTTTCACAGGGGATATGTCGAACAGGCCTGCCATCTCCGCCGTCCTGTCCGTTGAGAATCCATCTGATACCACCATCATTGTATTGTAAGGGGAAAGATACTGCAATATTCCCTCACGGACCACGTTCATTACATGAAGTATGGTGGGTTCTACGTTCTTTGTGAGTATGCCCACGACAACATCTGCTTCTTCCAGCTCTTCGAGTTTGTCTCCGAGACTCTGTTTAAGTTCCATTCCATTCCCACACTGCGTTTATTGGATAATATATAACAGTTCGAACTGTATGGTATTTAAAATGAACCTTAGCACACCTGGAATGATGACGATCCATGCACCAGTGACTGTATTGGTCTATGGGCCAGAATGAAAAAAAGCAGAGCTTTCAAATCCGGTGTAAAAAATCCTACTTTTAAAAAATAAGAGTAAGTTATAACTTACTCTTTCCTGCTTCTCTGAAATACAAATGCCAGTCCGATTATTGCAGCTATTGGCAGGGCAAGTGTCGGGAACTCGGGGATCTCTCCACCGGGGATCTCTCCACATTCTTCTACGATCTCATTAAAGGCAACCTGCACGAATGGCCCCTTGGCACCGTATTCATCCACGGGGGTAACCTGGACCATCCAGATCTGTCCCGTACTTGTGTCAGCTGCAGGCACCATGTTGCCAGTGTGGTCTACGCCAAGTGCGAATTCGTCATCAAGGAAGCCTGTACCGGTGTCTACGAACCATCTGTATGTATAGGTTACATTGTCCCCGTCCGGATCAGCAGGGCTTGGACCGGTTATGCTGACAGTGAGGTCATCGTTGGTATCCACACATTCGGAGGGTTCGATTTCAACAGAAGGCTCACAGGGCACGCGGTTGTTGCCATACGAGTAGAGCACTACGAGCTCACTCTTGTCCAGTGTTGTTGCCCAGAAGCTGCTGTTGTGGGTCATATCGATGTCCATGAAGATCTCTAATGCACAGTCATCTGTCAGCAGGGCCGGGTTGATGTCGAATGTGGTAACGGACCACTGGTTATTAAATCCCTGCAGGTATACCGGGTTCATGTCCACGCCGTCTGCGGTAAGGTGGTCAAACTCACCGTCTTCCACATCAGAGTCCACATCCCATGCAGTGATCACAAGCTGCACGGAATATATGGTCATGTTGGGCTCATTACATATGTCAAATGTATGGTTCCAGCCATAATCCTCATTCCACCAGCTGTAAATTTCAAATCCGCCGCTTGCGGGTTGAATGTAATGGGGTGCTGTGCTTGACTCGTCCACTGTCTGAGTGTATGTAAAGGTACCGTCGCCGTTATCAACTGTGTTTTCGGACGATGCGGCAGCAAGCTTTATCGTAGAACTCTCCGGAGGGATCGTTCCAAGGTCGTTAGTTTCAGCAGCTGCTGTTCCTGCAAGGAACACTGATAAAACTATTAGTATCACTATCGATCTTTTAATCATTTATCATACCACCAATATTTAGATCCGGAACACGCATGGAGTTGAAAGCAATACAGGTTTCAGATCATAAACAATTTTATTTTCTCTTACATTTATAGTTTTCTATAGAATGTTGTTTTAATACTAATTATAATGATGATATACAGATATCCCTTCTCTCAAAACATTCTGAAAGAGCAATGCTCTCAAAAGAAACCAGGGATTATATTTTTCCCCTCTTATTGATAAATATGCTTAAGCAGTTGATCTCTGTGCATATATCCGCTCGTCAGCACTTCGAAGTATTTGCTCGATCAGATCGCGATATGACATCCCAGACATTTGTGCCATCTTTGCAAGGTGACCATCCCAGCACCAGCCCGGATTGGGATTTACCTCCAG
>JAFGCK010000157.1 GCA_016932675.1 Methanosarcinaceae archaeon
AGTGATTTTGCGCCTTTTATGTGTCCACCTTTTTTTTCCCCACCCTCTTTCCATCCGTTATAAGCATCAACAGATCTTATATCAATCACTTTATATTTATCCAGATTTATACATAAATCTTCAGTTGTTATTTCCCCCATATAAAATACATAGGCCTTTTCATATATATGTTATTCAGTCTTTGAATACATAAAAAATTTAATTTTGATGAGACGAATAACTATTACATAGCTATCGCAGCATGTAAGCCGGCAACTGAAGTTGAACCTTCATAAATTAGCTCCGAAAATTATAAGCCCGGACCACACTGCATTAAAAAAAAGTCAAAGCCATAGACAGATCACTCACTCTGTGAATAGACCACTGTGAAGTTATCCATTCCCCCCAGCTTCTTCAGAAGAGGATGGTCAGATCTGTCCTGCACCAGGAAAGTGAATTGTGCATCCGGGTTCAGTTCTGCAAGCCTGATGGTATTAAGATAAGCCTGCTCAAGGGACTCATGGTCGGGAGCTCTCAAAACTTCTGCATTGAGCGGATATATCTCCGCAAGTTCCAGGGGATAGGAGCCAAAGGGTGGCTTGAAGACCAGCACATTATCATACAGACTCTCGCTCTTTACAGGAGATGATCGTATCAGGGCAGACCCCGCAATGTTGAACCTGTCAAGCTGCTCTCCAAAGCGCAGCACTTCAGGGCGTTTTGAGGATTCCGGCCCGCAGTAGAAGAAAGTGGACTTCGATGCCGGGTCCAGCTCCTCGAGCCAGCCGGAATAGGTGTACATCTGCTTTAAGGCATCCAGCATGCGCGGATGGGAGCGACAGCGCTGCTCCACGAGTTCCAGGAGATTGCCCTCCCATATAGCCTGCTTTACCTCACGCACTTCTCCGAAGGTAACGTAGAGGTTGTGCCTTGCCAGTAGCTCGGTGCAGTTGTGAGCCTTCTTCAATTCTTCAGCCGAGTGGCTTATGCACACGGGACAGGAACACGGGAGGTACTTCAAATTGTCCACGTGGTAGGTGCCCCTTGAAGTAATATAGCGCCTGTCCTTGGCATAAAGGGCATAAGCCGCAGAGTCGAAGAGGTCGCAGCCCAGGGCAACGGCCAGTGCGAACATCATGGGATGGCCCGCACCGAACAGGTGCACAGGAGCAGTGGGGTCAAGCCCTTTCTTAGAGGCTGCAATGACGTCCACCAGGTCTGCATAGCGATAGGACTCCATGAGAGGAACGACCGCTCCGAAGGGGTAGATATCGAAACCGACCTCCGACAGGGTCCTGGCACATCCTTCCCTGAGCTCGGGATATGTGGAGCCCTGCACCGGACCTGCAAGCAGCATGCCGTCCCCTGCGACCATCTTGCGGGCGGCCTTCAGACGCTCGATGGTTATCTCCATTTCCTCCTCAGCACGCCTGAAATGTACGTCAGGAGGGGTGGGTATGTCCAGGGGTACGCCGATATCGGTACCGATCTTCTGCTGGAAGTCGATGATCATCTCGTTTGTGATCTCGACCTCGCCGTAAACGGATAGCTGGAATGAGCCTGAATCGGTCATGATGGGGCCTTCATAGTCCAGGAGGGCGTGCAGGCCGTCCTTTAAAGCCTTCTCACGCAGTTCTTCCTTGCGATAGATGATATAAGAATTGGTAATGAGTATCTCTGCCCCGAAATCTTTCATCTCCGAAGGCTTTACGGTCTGGAGGTTGGGGTTGATGACGGGCATAACAGTAGGGGTTTCAACTATGCCATGCGGTGTTGTCAGCCTGCCGATGCGGCCTGCAACATCCTTATGGATTATATCGAATCGTGATGACATGCAGGTGGTAGATAAAGGTGAAGATATATGTAACTTCCTTTAGTAGAGTATCTATAAAAACAGGCAAACAGAAATGTGAGAAAGAATTAATATCGGTTAGTGCATACTTGGGAAGAGTGCGGAGGAAACTCTTTGCAGCAAGCGGTTACAAAGCAAATACCTGATTTGGAACTACAATGGATTGTTCGTTACTACAAAACTTCCTTATAAAGCCAGTGAAACTTTATGATCGAAATTACATGGATCTTCATTTTTTTGTGTCTTGTACAATCTGCCATTTTCTCAGGCCTGACAATCGGCCTTTTTGGTCTGAGCCCCCTAAGACTTGAGATCGAAGCAGAACTAAAGAACCCCTATGCAGTGAAGCTAATCGGTCTTCGTAAGGATTCAAATTACCTGCTTTCCACTTTACTGTGGGGAAACGTAGCGGTAAACACCCTGCTGGCATTGCTCACAGACACCATAATGACAGGAGTTGCAGCCTTTATCTTCTCCACGGTGGGCATAGCCACATTCGGAGAACTGCTGCCTCAGGCATACTTCTCCCGCAACGCGCTGAAATTGGGAGCGTATCTTTCACCCCTGGTAAGGTTCTACGGGATAACTCTCTACCCGGTGGCCAAACCTTCCAGTATCGTCCTTGACAGGATACTTGGGAAGGAAGAGGTGGAATATTTCAAAGAAAGGGCATTTCGCACTATGATAATGAAACACGTTAACAGTCTCCAATCAGACATCGGGAAATGCGAAGGTATAGGAGCTCTGAACTTCCTTTCCATAGATGATCTTCCTATCAAGAACGAAGGATCAGTAATACATCCCCGGAGTATCATAAATCTGCCATTTGAGGACAGCCGGCCAATATTCCCTGAGATTGAAAGGGACCCCGGGGATGCACTGCTCAGGAAGATCGCCGCATCAGGCAAGAAATGGATCATAGTCGTAAATGAAAGGGATGAACCAAAAATAGCCATTGATTCGGACGGGTTCCTGCGAGGTGCCCTCCGGGTAGATATGGGTTTTGACCCTTACAGGTACTGCCACCATCCGATAGTGGTCTCAGATCCTGGTGAGAAGATAGGTAGTGTCATAAACCGCCTTAAGGTCTATCCTGTGGACCTGGAAGATGATGTCATCGACGAGGACCTTATACTCTACTGGAACAGGGACGACCCTGAGAAGAAGATCATCACCGGATCCGATATCCTTGGAAGGCTGTTGAGGGGATTGGTTATAAGAGTGGAATAAGCTTTGTAATTTGTACAGTGCCTCTGGTTAAAGTAACTCTGGCCTGAAAATTAGAAAGACACCTGAATTGACTATAGCCTGAGCTCCTCATCATGTGTTAACGTTGATAAAAAGCATTTAACAGGATTTTATAGGTGAGCCGGCAGCGATCCATATTTCCCGAAGGCTCTCGCACTTCAGTACCGTATGGAACGCTG
>JAFGCK010000158.1 GCA_016932675.1 Methanosarcinaceae archaeon
AGACCATTAGAAGTACTTGCGGATTCTGCTTATGATGAGATAACCATCAGGAAATATCTGAGACGCAGAGCGATAAAAAGTAACATTCCTATCAATATCAGGAATCGGAAATATCCTAAAAGAGGAAGACCTGCAAGACTTGAATACGAGTCATATAGGAAAAGAGGGACAATAGAACGATTCTTTGCATGGTTGAAAATGGGATTCAGGAAAATAGCAAGCAGATATGAAAGACTAAATGTTGTTTTCAAAGGACTACTGGACATCGCATGTTTTCTAATGTGTTGGAAAAAGTTTCAAGCGGCGTTTTGAGATGGGTTCCTCTATAGGCAAGAAATGATACAGGCCATTGAGACCTTTAACATTGTTTACCAGAATACAGGTCTCAATTGCATACCTGGCTCCGACAGAAGGTACAGTCCTGAAGGTTACAGAGCTTTTGATCTGCTTGACGCCCGGGATGCACCAGAGAAGGAAGGACAGTTCTTCGATATAGACTCAAGAAGATAGTTACGAGTACTTTTCCTGTTCTCTATGCCCTTCATTAGATCGATATTGTCAACCTTTATAACCTTTGGTTCAGGAAGATTGAATATTGGACTTTCAACCTCAATTTCTGATTCAAGAGGAGGCTGAGGATATCCGAGAGACTAATCTGATTGTTCAGCATACTGAAACTTGGTTTTTTCTATAAATTCTTTTCCGATTCCGTTCATCCCATGACCCCATATTACCCGTTGAAATTATTAGCTCCCTGTCTTTTATGAGCGAGTAATCACTCTTTCTTATTCGACAAATTACTGATATTGATTACATTATCGTAACCCATACCCACTAAGACAATGTCTGACGTCTTGCGGAAATAAAACAAAAAAAGAAATGATGCTCAGACAAGAACGATCATCATTTACTTCTCAGGATGTACCAGCCAGCAGTGACAGTTTGACTGGAAAATATCGCCGTGAGCAAAGTTGGCGGCAATACAGCTTCCCCTGCAAACAGGAAGCCAGCTACATTCCTGACATTTTCCCTTCACATCCGAAGCTTTCAGGCTCCTGAAATAATTCAGGAAACGGGAATTAGCCCATATCCACCTGAAGTCATGTTCCCTGATATTCTCTGCATCTGCTCCTGAAAAGTAGTTACATGGAAGTACTTCCCCGGTGGAGGTGACAGTACAGTAGGATATGGCTCCGTCACATCCTATTCTTACATCATCATCGATGCCCTGTTCAGGAGGAGGGCTGAGAGTACACTCGAACTCCATTGGTGCGATGTTGATTTCGTCCTCGTCCCTCTTTGAATGCAGAAACTCTGTCAGTTCTCCCATTCTTGCAGGCGATACTTCCAGTTCATCAGCATACCTCCCGCGTCCGAATGGTACAAAAGGCAGTATGCGGAATGTCTGAACTCCCATTTCTATTGCCATCTCGTAGATTTGTGGGACGTTATCGATATTCATGGTCGTTACAGTTACAGCCAGTGTTATGGGAACGCCTGCATCTTTCAGTTGTTCTATACCTTTCTTAGTCTTCATCCACGAACCTGGGTGCTGTCTGAATTCATCATGTATAGCAGGTTCAGATGAATCAAAACTAACCTGTGTGGAGGCACCGATGCCTGCAAGTCTATGTGCTGCATTCTCATCTATGAGTGTTCCATTAGTGGCTACCTGTATCAGAAGCCCTTTTTCCGCAGCATATTCAGCGATATCGAAGAAATCCTCTCTCACCATAGGCTCACCACCGCTAAGAATAAGTTGTCCTACCCCGAACTCTGCAAACTCATCTATAAGCCGGTGGCATTCATCAAGATCTAACTCATCCCTGCCTGCCTCTCCGGCACTGACGACACAGTGCTTGCATCTGAGATTACATCTTGATGTAAGGTCCCAGAGCACACCGGCAGGTTCAGGCACATTCCAGTAGTTCATTCTTTCTTCACGCCACCATAGAACTCCGTCCAGGGTCAGTTTCTCAAGCAGGGGTGAACTCATGCCAAGAACACTTTCCCTGTCGGCCTGATAGGAAGTTGCTATCTCAGTAATGACTTCATCAAGTGTCCTGTACCCATCACAGAGTTTCAGCAACCAGAAGGCTGCTTCATTCATTTCTTTCGCCTGTCCGGTCAGTGGGTTCCTGATCATCCAGAGTTCATCCTCTTTATAGATCCGCAAAGGGAAATATGGCACAAGCTCATTGCTACCTGAAATAGAAAAGGTTCCGGGAACTTGTCCCGGCAAGTTTTTCCTGCGGCTCACTTTACTTCTCCAAGCAGTACCAGTGTCTTCATTCTCCAGTCATGGATCCTTGACTCTGATATTCCAAGGGTATCAGAAAGTTCGGCAATACTCTTCTGGTTCTCTGTTGCTTTCAGGAAATCTCCAAGAGTTGCAATGGACCTTGCCTTGAAGAGTGCCGCAATTTCAGGTCCGATCCCTACAATCTCAATTATATCCGTCTTCAGTGTGATTATCGGATTTCTCACACGAATCTCTGGTGTATATGGCAATGGGTCCGGTCCAGGGAGACATGACAGCCCGGGTGAAGGTGGACATGCTACATACGGCGAGGGTGGGCATATCACCATTGGAGATGGTGGGCATATGAAGTCCGGTGCAGGCGGGCATATGTATGGTGCCGGTGGGCATGCGAAGCGGGGTGATGGCGGACATACCAGATGTGGCGATGGTGGACAGATAAAAGGTGCTATCCAGCATGTTATCGGGCATGTGACCGCGGTGCCAACACCCACAGCAGCGAATGCGTTGATGATGCTTGCTCTCCAGCGGGAATAATGTGGATTGCTGGAGTAGAGATCATCCAGTGAATCCAGCACTGCATCTCGCATATCACTGAAATCAGAACTTGATACCAGATGTGTTGTAAGTGCCTGGTAGTACAGGAGTCCCAGAACATTATTTCCAAGCCCCTCACATATCCTGATACCACGGTGTGTACCGCCGGTTGCAATGAGGTAAGCAGCCTTGTTCATTATACCGTTATTGATGTGCACTCCACCGTAATCTGCTGAACCTGTATACTTATCGTCCATGTGGTCCGGCTGATGACCTGCAAGGACGCTGTTTATCGGGTCGGTAGGGTCATATTGGCCTCCGTTTGTCGGATCTTCCAGATTACGTGATGCGGGTGCAGAAGCAAGCAACCATGCATCTTCGCCGAAGAGCCAGTTACCTGCAATAAGACAGCCAAAGACATCTGACATGGACTCGTTCAAGGCACCCGATTCCCCGCTATACACAAGACCAGCAGTGTATTCTGTCACAGCGTGTGTCCATTCATGTGCTATTATGTCCAGTGCACACAATGGGTCATAGCGAATACCGTCACCGTTACCTATCTTCACATAACTGCCGTTCCATGATGCATTGTTCCAGTTTGTCCCACAATTGGCATAGATATGCATGTCTGCACCAGCATCATTGTAACTGTCACGTCCGTGTACAGTAAAGTAGTAGTCGAACACGATCCTTGTATAGAGGTGACAGTCGATATCAGGTCCCTGTTCTGCTGCAGACCAGTTGTTATTACTGTCCTCTGAGACATCGGCAGGTGGATAACCTCCGTTGGCATCATGTGTGATGACTCTTGCAGAGGTGGGAACACCCTGATCCTCAAGGAGGTAGTTTCCGGTTACATGGTCATGTACCGTATTAACGGTCACAGCACCTGAGTATCTTCCGATACCTGAACCCGTGGTACTTGTATGGGTCTGCTCGTTGTTATACTTCCAGACGACTTTACCGTTCAATGCATCGACAAAATACTCCCATTTTGCAGGTGTATCTTCTCCTGCCAGTGTTTTATCCGTACCATTAACAGTCACATGCCAGACAAGATATGGCTTCTCCACGAACTGGGTCAGGACCATAAGTGTTGGTTCTGCATGTACATGGCTCTTCACATTTTCCTTCTGGTCATCAAGTACTTTTTTCAGAGCCTGCTCAGCAGTGATCTTTGGTTTATCCGGCAAGTCGATGGATGGGGTCAGTTTACCTGTGCTTCCCTTTATGTTGTTGTTGGCATCAATGTGAACTATTATCTCACTCCCGAAAACAGGCAGATCTTTGTAGACCTGTTGCATACGGACATGTTTTGCACCTATCCTGTCCGTATCTATCCTTTTCAATACCATCTCCTTCTTGATGGAATCAAGCAAAAAGAGTCCTTTGTTTGCTTCCATGAAGTCCATGGCCGCTTTGCCAGGGTCCTGCTGTCCGATATTGGTCATATTACCTTTCAATCTTTTCGGACTGCCTGTTCTTTCATCCCACTTTACTTCAAGGGTGGGATCAACTTTTTTGAGACCATCCAGTATTTCCTTCTGTTTTTTGATGGGTTCATACACACCTATCTCCCCCTATAGTTTGCACTATCAGTTTATTTTTCTTTCAGACCTGAGAATATGGTTTAAATAATCAGACATAGAGCACTCCTGCTAAGCTCTGAATTTAAACCTCTCCCGTTTATAAAATGAAGTTTATAATTTATAAAGTTTCCTCTCAGGTCATTTTTTCATTTAATCCAGATTTGACTTTATCACTCCTTGATGAAGAGAATCTTTTCTTTCAACCATAGATTTTCGTTTTGCTTTCTCGTTTCAGCAAAAAAGAGTAGAGGCTCATAATGAGCCTATTTGTCCAGTATCACCACGTTCAGTACCCTCCCTCTCCATATATGCAGGGGGTCGAAGTACCAGTTGCTTGCAAGTCCACCCACTGCATTGAAGGCCCGGCTGCGGCCCTCAAGGTAGAAGTGATAGGCTCCTTCGTGCTTCGTTCCCGGTAGAGTTACCGTCCAGTCCAGTATTCTGTTATTGTCTGCCACGCTCTGGTGCCAGTGTGAATCACTTCCAATGTGCCCGTCACATCCGCTAAAACGTATGCTGATGTCCCGGAGGTGGGTCGCAGCAACGTTATATTTTATCCTGAGTTCCACATCAGCACCTGAAGTGCGCTTTATTATCGGGCAGTACAGGGGTGCTTCCTTCCATATACCACCGCCTTTCCTGTACTCCAGCTTCAGGAAGTCAACAGGTGCAGGCTGGCTGTTGTCAATGACAACCTTCACTGAAGGCAGGGGTGCGCCAAGGGGGTTATGTGCGGCATCGTACAGTACAAGTCTCAGTTCATACTTTCCATCAGGATACCTGTGGCTGCTCCAGTTTATCAGGGTATGGTAGGGGAAGTAGTTATCAGGAGGCGTAAGCACCGTATAGAACCCGGCGGCATCAGGTGTTACATGATGGGATGTTCCTGCAGCTATGTTATACACATACCATGACTCTGTGAAATGCGTCTCAGGTCCACCTTCATACCTGTAGAACACCTTGTAATAGGCTGCATGTCCGTAGTCCGGGCATCCTACAAGACGCAGTGTCTTGCAGAAAGGTGTCTCTGCCGGCGGCCTGATAATGAATGGCGGATATGGTACGGGCTGACGTGGCCTGTTGGTTCGGATAGCGTATCCCACCGTGTCCATATATGCAGCTTCAAGTGGCATGTCATTGATACCCACTATACCTGCCGTTGTACATGGCTTGTATCCGGTTCCGCAGGGTACGCAGATGGCATTTGGCCAGGCTTCGATCTCTACATTGCTGGTGGATTCGTTCAGGTTCCAGTTTACATCAAAGAAGCCTTCGTCATAAATGATCTCAAGGTTGCCGTCATCGTCAATGTCCTGTTCCACCTTGAAGACAATATCGGGGATGTCCATGAAAAGCTTCCATTCAGGTACGATCTCAGGCCAGCAACGCAGCAACCTGACAAGAGGTTTTGCCATGCGTATCTCCGCAGCAGCCTCTTCCAATCCTTTGGATGCATCACTCATAATCTCTGCCAGTACCTTGTTTTCAGGAAGCTGGGGTGCAGCTATTGAGTGTGGGAATGCAGGTCTTTCCAGGAAGGACATCTCTGAACTGTCAAGAGGATCGAAAAGCGCCTTCTTCTCGAACAGTTCCTGTCCGATCTCCTCGAACTGTGGTTGTGAGAAAAGTTCCCTTGCCACAAGCATGTTCTTTTCATTGCTATAGCCTCTTGCAGGCATCCCTACTTCTGATGCTTCTTTTTCAACAGACCTTCTCAGGATCATCTCATTGATAACAGGTGCAGGGTCTGGTATGGGTCCGGGTCTTGGCCTGACCTTCAGGTCAGGAAGGGGTTTAAGCTCAGGATAATATCTGATATCGGGCCTGATGCCCATATCAAGTGCATCCAGTATTGTAGGAGGCTTAAGTATTTCCCACATACATCTGAAGCGCAGTCTCCATCGCAATACTGCATCTATATCGAAATATGGTATCTCCAGACAGAAATAACCGCATTTGTCGGTGGTCGTTCTGCCTATCTCTTCCCTGCGCAGGACTTTATAGGGGTACAACCATCCCCATGGCATTCCAGGATACGGATACCACCAGAAAAGATTGAGATCAACATCCAACACTGTAACAGTTGCTCCCGGCACGGGGCATTTCTCACCGGTCACCGGGTCCTTCTTGAATACCTGTCCACATACCTTATGCCTGAGTTTCCATATACTCGTAATGTTGTCAAGAGGCTTCATAGCCAGATCCTCGACCGTGAGCACCCCCTCCCTTGACAGAAGTGTTGTCCTGTCAACGGCTGCTGTGGGGGCGGTATCTGATTCAGCTATTCTGCGGATGTGACCTATGTTTTTGATATCCTCCGGGACCACCACGATCCTTGCGGTCTCAGGCATATCGTCCGGTTCAATCGCAATGTCTACCTTAATGTCGTCTGCACTGAGTTTTGTCTCTGCAAGAATCCGGATCTCTTCTTTCTCTTCTGTATAGACCACTGCTTTTAAAGGTAATGAAGCCTCTTTGATCCCTTCTACTCTTGCCTTTATTGTAACGCCATTTTCCTTCTTTCTTCCAGGCATATTATCGATCTCCCATTCTCTTGCAAGAAAATCCAGGATCTAAAAATTAGTACGTAGCTGACGCTATTTTAGCAACACATAAAGACTGAAGTGCCATCCCTTTGTCCTGCTCACCAATCCCCTGAATTCCACTGGCAATAGGATACTAACGTCTCCATGTTGGATTATGTGGACACAGATATTTAAAATACACGTTTTTAAATAATTTATACAGAATATAATACTATTGTCCCTGATGGTCTGCAATAGGTTCTTTTATCTGTTAATCCTTGCATGCTGATACCTTACGCTAGATTCCAGTGGTCCTGTCCGGTTTGTCAGGAAGCGATAATATCGCAGTTTTTCATCTCCAATAGGATCTGCCTGCCGCAGATGTATGCTTAATCGATATTTTGTATTAAAACCTTCGATTTTTAAGGCCGATCAAAATGAGGCATCTAATTAGCTTCTAAAACTCTTTTCTAATTAGACAGCATTCGATCATACTTAGAGATCAGTGTTAATTGCACCGATCCGTGCCTCCGGTGAATCTGTCTCCAAAATATTCCAGACACAGATTAACGCCGATTAACACGGATTTGACCTTTGTTTGCTATTAGAGATACTGAATGTTTTTGATCCGCGTAGATCCCGTGTAAATCCGTGTCTTAAACGACCTTCTCTGAAAGCTCCTATTGCCGGGTTTCTTTTACTCAGAGGACTTGAGGGTTATGTTTCAGGGATTGGCTTCAGGTATGGTGCCGATCACCGGTAGATGCCTTCGTAATCGATATCCGTGCTGAGCCTCTTCGGGCCGATCATCTTCCTGCCGTCGATGACGACCTTCTTTGCCATGAGCCTGAACTCGTCCCATTCGGTCATGATCAGGCATCCTTCGGCCACTTCGAGGGCCCTGGCTGGGGTCTTGCAGTAGCAGATGTCGTGGTGGAAGATCTTTCTCATGTTCTACCGGCCATGGAGTCGTAGGCTGCGATGTCAGCTCCCAGGCGCAGGAGTTCGGCAATGACCGGGATGGAACGCGATTCGCGGATGTCGTCGGTGTCGTTCTTGAAGGCCAGCCGAGAACGGCTATGCGGTGGTTCCTGAGATCGCCCTTGCCTGCCTGCCCTGCAGCAGCTCCATC
>JAFGCK010000019.1 GCA_016932675.1 Methanosarcinaceae archaeon
ACATCAAGTACACGAATCAGAGAGTAGAGATCCTGGATTTCCTCAAGAGATTCAACGGTCATCCTACAGTAGATGATGTATATGAAGGAGTGCGCAAAAAACTGACACGGATCAGCAAAGCTACGGTTTATAAGAACCTCAGCTTCCTTACCGAAAAAGGACTTATCAAGGAAGTGAACATCAAGGGGGTTTCAAGATTTGAGGCAAACCTTGTGCCGCACCATCATATAATCTGCGTTGAATGCGGAAAGATATCCGATTTTGAATCTGAGGAACTTACCGAATATTCCCTGAAGATAGCAAGGGAGATCAAGGATTTTAAAGTGGAGACAACAGATACGAACTTCTATGGAATATGCAAGGATTGTATAGAGGATCATGCAGAACCGCAAAGGAAGGAGTAAGGCAAGAAAAAGTAGTCAAGTGCTGCCCTGACCTGTTCATGTGCTTCTGGAAACAATCTTAAGTAGTTCTTTATGGATATAGACATTGGTGACAAACATGGGAACCAAAGGAATACAATTACTTGAAACAACGGGCATTGATGTGAACGACCTGATCAAATCCCTTAACAAGGCACTTGCCGACGAATGGCTTGCTTACTACCAGTACTGGGTAGGTGCAAAGATCGTCAAGGGTCCGATGAGGGAAGCTGCTGCCGCAGAGCTCATAGAGCATGCAAATGATGAACTCAGGCATGCAGATATGCTCTCCAGCAGGATCGTCCAACTTGGCGGGACCCCTGTCCTCTCACCTGAAGAATGGGCGAAGATCACCAACTGCGGCTATGAACCACCCGAAGATCCCTTCGTCAAGAGGATACTTGAACAGAATATCAAAGGTGAACAGTGCGCGATCCAGGTTTACAATTCCATACTTGAGAAAGTAAAGGATAAGGATCCTGTCACATACGAGATAGTGTTACAGATCCTTACCGACGAGATAGAGCACGAGGATGATCTTCAGGCAGTGCTTGAGGATATCGAGCTTATGCAAAAAGAATGAACTGACCGGTCTTAACGGACATCCCCTGTATTTAAGCAGACGGGGATGTATCCTTTTTCTTATTGCTTTTTCAATATCATTTGCTCCTCGCCCTTCCTGCCGGAGCTGAAAATGCAATGCATTGAACCTTACCCTGATGGTCACATATAAGTAAGGTCGATTTGTTTTGGTTGCGATAGATATATTTAGCAGGATGTTTTTTAGATTTAATCGTTAAATTGGCACATAATATAGGATTTTTTATTATGTTCCTGCCTGAAAAATCTCTATCATTCATTTCACGAGGGACTCTGGAGATAACATGCATCTCATCATAGCAGAAAAGCACATTGCGGCAAAGAGGATTGCAAACATCCTTGCACCCGGTAAGCTGAAACAGGTACGTGTCAGCGGAGTTGACACCTATGAGTTCGGCCCGGAGGAAGATAAAAAGGTATTCATAGGACTTAGCGGACATATTGTAAAACTGGATTTCCCTAAGGCATATAATAACTGGCAGAAGGTGGAAGCAAGTGAGCTCATTGACGCTGAGATAATAACTGCATCCACCCAGGTCAAGATAGTGTCCGCTCTCAAGAAGCTTGGAAAGCAGGCTACTGAAGTGACAATAGCCACTGACTACGACAGGGAGGGTGAGCTCATAGGAGCTGAAGCCCTTGAGATCCTGAAGAATGTCAATCCAGAGATCAGGTTCGACCGTGTGCGCTACAGTGCCATCACTCCCAAAGAGATCGAGGAAGCATTCGCAAATCCCACTGATATCGACTTCAACCTGGCTGATGCAGGACATTCAAGACAGGTGATAGACCTTGTATGGGGCGCTTCACTGACACGTTATATCTCCCTTGCTGCCGGACGCCTCGGGAATATGTTCCTTTCCGTGGGGAGGGTGCAATCACCCACGCTTGCCCTGATAGTGGAAAGGGAAAAGGAAAGGGAAGCATTCGTGACCAAGCCCTTCTGGGAACTTTCCGCAAGCCTCATGACGGCAAAAGGTGAAGTCTTCCAGGTCGACCATAAGACCAGCAGGTTCTGGAAAAGGGAAGAGGTGGATGAGATACTCCGGAAAATAGGTGATATTGCAACTGTTTCAAGTATAGCCACATCCACCAAGACCGACAAGCCGCCCACACCATTCAATACCACAGAATTCATCAGTGCAGCAAGTTCTATCGGGTTCACAGCTTCAAACGCCATGCGTATAGCTGAATCACTGTATATGAACGGTTTCATATCATATCCCAGGACTGACAACACTGTCTATCCCGGAAGCATTGATATGAGGGAACAGATCGGGATATTCAGCAAGGGTCCTTTCAAAGAATATGCAAAAAGGCTTCTTGAGCAGAAAGAGCTAAACCCTACAAGGGGCAAGAAAGAAACAACTGACCATCCCCCGATATACCCTGCATCCCTGGCAAAGAGGTCAGAGCTCAATGAGCAGGAATGGAAGATCTACGAGCTTGTGGTCAGGCGTTTCTTTGCTACCTTTGCAGAACCTGCCCGGTGGCAGACCATCAGGGCAAGGTTTGATATCGACTCGGAGGAATTCAGGGCCAGCGGTGCACGACTGGTAGTCCAGGGATGGCGATGGTACTACCACTACAATGCACCTGAGGACAGGCTTCTCCCTGAGCTTCAGGAGAAAGAGGAGCTAAAGGTCGTGGATAAACAGGTACAGGATAAGGAAACACAGCCTCCCGGCAGGTACGGGCAGGGGAGGCTCATCCGCATCATGGAGGAGTTTGGACTTGGCACCAAGGCTACACGTCATGAGATAATAAGCAAGCTATACTCCAGGGCATATATACACGGGAACCCGCTCCAGCCAACCAGGACTGCCTATGCGGTGGTTGAGGCGCTGGAAAAGTTCGCACCCACTATAGCGAAACACGATATGACCAGTAAACTGGAAGCTGATATGGACAGGATAGCTGAAGGCGGGATCCCGGAGGATGAGGTCCTGAAAGAGTCACGCGAGATGCTCTTCTCGATCTTCAGGGAACTTGAGGATAACAAGGATAATGTGAGCGAGGCACTGCGTGCAGGTCTGAGAGAAGATAAGATCATTGGAAAGTGCCCGGAGTGCGGTTCCAACCTGATGGTGATGCGGTCGAAAAAAGGTTCCAGGTTCATCGGCTGCGAAGGTTACCCCGACTGCAATTTCTCATTGCCGCTGCCAAGAGGGGGCAAGGTCATAGTTACGGATAGGATCTGTGAGGTTCATGACCTCTATCATATCACGATCATCAATTCAGGAAAAAGACCATGGAAACTGGGATGTCCCCAGTGCAATTTTGAAGAATGGCAGAAGGCCCAGGAAGAAGAGAAAAAGAATAATAACGGCAAGATCAAACCAAAGAAGATAACAGACATATCCGGAATAGGCAGGGTGACTGCAGAAAAACTTGAGGATGCCGGCATATCAGATGTCAGCGATCTTGTAGCAGTGGATGCCTTTGAGCTGGCCAGGACAACGAACATACCGGTCAAGAAGATAAGAAACTGGCAGGACGCCATTGCCTGATAGGACAAGAAAGGTGATCGATTGAACTTAAAATTCAAAGGAGCTTCCAGGGAAGTAGGGCGTTCGGCAGTCCTTGTAGATGATAAGGTCATGCTGGACTATGGTTTGAAACCGGGTGAACAGACCCAGTACCCACTCAATGGTTCAAGACCAAAGGCTGTGCTTGTGTCGCATGCACACCTTGACCATGCAGGTGCGGTCCCGAATCTGATGGATCTGGCACCCGATGTATTCATGACACCCATGACATTCGAACTTGCAGCCATGCTTGCGAGGGACACTCTGAAGATCGCAGGGAGGAAGGGGGAAGCTGCTGCATTTGACAGCACGGACCTTTCCCGGTTCATGGAAAGGGCAAACAAGACCGATATCGGCATTGAGTTCCATACACATGGATACAGGGCACAGTTCTTTGATGCAGGCCATATACCCGGTGCTGTTTCCATATACCTCGAAGGGAAGGATTCAAAGAGCCTGTTCTATACAGGTGACATCAATACACTGGACACCAGACTGGTATCCGGTGCCGGGGATTTCCCGGATGCAGATACCCTTATTATCGAAAGTACCTATTTCGGAGAAGACCATCCACCCAGAAAAGAGATCGAAAAGGCGTTCATTGATTCTTTGCGGGAGACACTCGACATGGGAGGGAACGTAATAATCCCTGCCTTTGCAATTGGAAGGACACAGGAGATACTGATGCTCCTTGACGCATATGGCATCCGGGCATATGTGGACGGGATGGGTGTTTCCGCATATAAGCTCATGATGAAGTACCCTCACTGCCTGCGCAACCCGACCCATCTCAAAAGAGCTTTCGACCACGCCACCGAAGTGGAAGGGAATAAAAGGGACAGAGTGCCGCTTGAATCCTCCGTGATAGTCACAACCGCAGGAATGCTGAACGGTGGGCCTGTTATGTATTACCTTAAAAAGCTCTACAACGACCCCAGGTCCAGGATGCTCATAACAGGGTACCAGGTAGAAGGGACTAACGGAAGAATGGCTGTGGACAACGGGGTCATAGAGATCGACGGCGTTATCCAGCAACTGGGAATAAAGATCGAGCAGTATGATTTCTCGGCCCACTGCGGTGAAAGGGAACTAAAGGTCATCGTATCGGAATTCTGCGACAGGGGCACCGAACATGTCTTTACAGTGCATGGCGATGATACTGAAGGCTTTGCCGAGTGGATAAGAACAGAGACCGGTGTCGATGCGCATGCACCCGAGCTTGGAGAAGAGTTTGATATATGAGATCAGGCACGTACCAGCCTGCTGTTTTCCTTTTTGACCTCATCCATGGCAGCCCTGAGATATTCGACCGCCTCAGCATGCTCGGGATCGATCTTGAGCACCCTTGAAAAACACTCCGCCGCATCCTTGTAGAGACCTATACCAAAATAGACGAGTCCCTTTTTGTTCCAGACCATGGCAAACTTGTTGTCAAGTTCGATCTCTTTGTGGACCTTGCTGTAACATTCTATGGCCTCATTGTGCCTGCCCATGAATTCAAGGACATCACCCATATTGATCCATGCGTTGTCATTGCCGGGGTCTATCGCCAGAATCCGGTTATAGCACCGGATCGCCTCCTCGGACCTTCCCAGCTGGAAAAGGACCACTCCCTTATTGTACAATGCATCAGTATCGTTCTTATTGAACTTCAATGAATTCTCGAAGCATTCAAGCGATTCGCGGAACATTCCCAGAAAAGTATATGCAATGCCTTTGTTGTTCCATACAAGGGCAATAGCTTCGTCGCTCCATAGTTCCGGATCACGGGTCTCACACTCAAGTATAAGATCGAAGTATTCTATTTTCTCTTCCGGATCCTCGGCTTCGAAAGCCATTTTGAACCATTCTTCGGGGGTATCGTTCTCCATCCCGCCAACCAACTCCGAGATCACGATAGGAATGATAAACATATTCAAGTAACATGCAAATATTATTCCAGGGTTCTGGCATATATAAGTCCATTGACCTTTAAAAATCCGGCACGCACTATAAACCAGACCATAAGTATGCTTTTTGCACATCAACTGTGACAACAAGCATTTACTGCCAGCAACCAACCGAACAACGATCAATAAGGACCTTACATCTACCAGTTCATCAATGTAATGTTGTTAAATATATTTTATTTGATATAAGTCTTTGTTTTTCTTTACCTTATATCCTAAAACATTCTATCCGATGAATGTTTGCGACTACACAAAAATGAATGACAGGAGATATTTAAGATTTATGATTTTGTCTGATTGACTGACCAAAAATTAGAAAAAATCAAAATGATAATTTGAAAAAAAATATGTGGCTATCAGTAATCTTCGGGCAGCATAATTGTATATCTCTGATGCTCGTTCATTGAGATATAGATTTTCTGCGGCAACCCACTGGGCAACTCAATCTCTCCCGCATAAAATGACGCTGGCTTATCCTTGAAGCCATTTGAAACCTCTCTCACAATCTGTAAAGCTTGAATATGCCCTTCTCCCATTCGGGGTTAACCTGAAGGATATCAAAAAGGATGCCATCCTCAACTGCCTGTTCAGATGTGTAGCTGTAAACAGGTTCGCCAAATATATCATCCACGTTACCATACCTTCCTTTGGATTGTAATCACAAAGGTTGATCTGTCAGGAGCAATAACGACCAGACCATTATCATTAGACAAGATTCCGGCTTCATCAAAAGTCATAACTTCATAGGACAGTATTTCTCCGTCCTCGTCTTCTTCTTCCCAAGTCTTATACCATATTGCTTTTTCTAAAAATGTCTTAAACTCATCTTCGGTTGTCATTGAATGTCACCGAAGTGAATTATTCGGGACATTCCTTATGTAAACTTTGTAAGAATTATTCTGTTGTGCTGGTTGAGGGATAAGGTAATGATATTGGTTGAGAGGAAAGTGATTAATGTGGTGGATGTAGGAGAGGTTCAAATTGAATCCCCCGCATGGTTGTTAGAGGATATAGGTAACTGTAAAAAAAGGAAC
>JAFGCK010000159.1 GCA_016932675.1 Methanosarcinaceae archaeon
ATAATATACTGAACTGTTCGAACAACAAAAAGGAGAAAACTAAAATGGTAGCGATAGTTAATGCCAGCGAATGTGTCGGTTGCGGAACATGTGTAGATGAATGCCCAGCAGAGGCGATCACCCTTAACGACGACAACATTGCAGTCGTAGATGTAGATAAATGTCTGGACTGCGGTGCATGTGTCGATGTGTGCCCGACAGAAGCAATAAGCATGGAATGAGCTAATAGTATATTCAGGGACTTTCTACTTTTTTTAATTCTTTTCTTGTTTTTTGAGGAGGATCTATGTCAGCATCAATCAAAGCAGGTGTCCTGGGCGCTACCGGTGCAGTGGGACAGAGATTCATACAGGCACTGGAGAATCACCCCTGGTTCGAGATCACATCCCTTGCAGCTTCCGAAAGGAGTGCAGGTAAAACATACGGGAAAGCGGCTAACTGGAGACTTGAGAGCAGGATACCGGACAGTGTTGCGGACATGGAAGTAGTTCCTGTCGATCCTAAAAAGGTCGATGCGGATGTCGTTTTCTCTGCGCTGCCCTCAGCTTACGCTAAAACCGTCGAGGCTGAATTCGCCAGAGAAGGTTTTGCAGTTGCCAGCAATGCATCTGCATTCCGGATGGAAGAAGACGTTCCACTCGTGATCCCGGAGGTCAACGCAGATCACCTCGGGCTCATAGACGTGCAGCAGGACAGGCGTGGATGGGATGGTTACATCGTAACGAACCCAAACTGTTCAACCATCATAATGGTCCCGACCCTTAAACCCCTTATGCAGTTCGGACTTGAGTCCGTCCAGGTTGCCACAATGCAGGCGATATCCGGTGCAGGTTACGATGGCGTCGCTTCCATGGCAATACTTGACAATGTCATCCCATACATCGGTGGCGAAGAAGAGAAAATGGAAACCGAATCCCTGAAGCTCCTGGGGGAGTTCGATGGCTCACGGATCGTATTTGCGGACATCGACATAACTGCATCCTGCAACAGGGTACCCGTAATGGATGGCCATACAGAGTCCATCTGGGCAAAGATGGCAGATGACCCCAGTCCTGAACAGGTGAAGGAAGCATTCCTCAATTTCAGGCCGGACCTTGGAGACCTCCCCACAGAACCCCAAAAGGTGATCGTTGTAAGGGAAGAGGATGACAGGCCGCAACCCCGCCTTGACAGGAACATGGGAAACGGCATGAGCGTCTCTGTTGGAAGAATAAGGAAAGGCATCCGCTACACTGCAATGGGACACAACACGATCCGTGGTGCAGCCGGTGCAAGTGTACTCAATGCCGAGCTTCTTCACAAGATGGGAAAACTCTGATCGGGTGATATGTTGAAAAAAGGCAGTACCGCCAGGCTGGTAACGATCACCCTGCTTCTGCTCACATGCACCGCCTCTTTAACAAGCGCTTCCATGTTCGAACTTGAGATCGTTCCGGTCTTAAAGATAATGGAAGACCCCACTATCTATGACAGCACGATGGCCTATCGCAAGATAAGTGTTGTCGGCGATCTCACCGAAATAGATAAGAGATCCGCATTGATAAGCGAAGGTGGCCAATCACTGAAAGTCGACGTCACAAAAGCCGAGCTATTTAGCGGTTTTAGTCCGGGGGACCAGGCCATGGTCACCGGTGAGTTCAGGTACGACCCCATCGGGGACGATATCATGTATCCTTCATATGTGCTGCACTATCCTGTCCAGGACATAGGAGAAACAAATATCAGTACAGTGAACACCGACACTGCCTTCAATAACGGGAAATACCTCACGGTCAGGGGAGAGATCACATGCATGGATTATTCGATGGGACGCTACACGATAACCATTACTGAGAATTCCACACAGGAACAGATGAAGGTATTCTATTATGGAGCTACGGAGCTGAAAACAGGCGAGGCTGTGAAGGTATCGGGCCTGTACAATGGCGGAGTGCTCCACAGCGAGGATCTGGCAAAGGACAGAGGAGCATTATCGATCTCTACATTGGTCCCGGGCTTTAGCTTCCTCGCAGGCCTCATAGCCGCAGGTGGCATGGCGATACTTTTAAGCCAAAGACAGCGTTAACCACTACAGATCATTATGTTGGTTATTTTATCGGTAGGCGGATCAATTCTGGCAAAAGATCTGAAGCCTGAAAGCTTTCTGGCTTATGCGGACGCACTCAGGGAGATCTCAAAGGAACATGATGTGGTCGTAGTGACCGGAGGAGGTGTCGCTGCAAGGGATTACATCAATGTCGCGCGCAGCACAGGCTCAAATGAAGTGCAATGCGATTATATAGGGATCGATATTACACGCCTTAATGCAAAACTGTTGATATCAGCACTGGGAGATGCTGCATATCCAAGACCACCCCATGACTATACACAGGCAGAGGATGCATTGTCCTCCGGGAAGATAGTTGTGATGGGAGGTGTCATCCCCGGCCAGACGACAGACGCTGTTTCAGCAATACTTGCTGAATATCTGAAGGCAGACCTGCTGGTCATAGCAACTGCTGTTGATGGTGTATATACTGCAGACCCCGGGCAATACCCGGATGCAGTGAAATACGAGACAATGACAGCCAGAGAGCTTGTCAGGACAGTGATGGTCACTGAAATGAAAGCCGGCTCCAGATCACCGGTCGATCCGCTGGCTGCAAAGATAATCGAACGCTGCAACCTTGAAACGATCGTCATGGATGGCAGTAATGCCCGGAATGTCCTGCAGGTGATCATGCAGGAAAGCGCAAGAACGGAGCCCGTGAAGCAGGTTCACCTTGGAACCCGCATCAAAGGTTGATGGCTATAAGGATGGATTGGAAACAATACATCCCGACCTTAATTGTAGGCTACGAGATAATCTATCCTTCCATCCTTTGAGCTTATATCCTTAATTTTTGTTCTGGATTCCTTCAGGACCCTTATAGTCTCCTCGAACTTCTCGATCTGTAACTTTGCCCTCTGCACCTTTTCGTTCTCCTGAGCAAGCCTTTCCTGGAGAACACTGCGCTGCTCTTCCGGAATGTCCGCATTGTCGATCTGTTTCTGGTAATGAGAAGAGAGTTTCACATATTTACGGAACATTTCGTTCATTGTATCAAGGTCTTTCTCAAGGTCTTCAATTGTTCTGGACATAAAGGTAACACTTCCTGCCGAAAACTGAACAGCAGACCCGGCATAGAAGCACCCGGAATCTGATTCCAGTCTGCAATAGCTTAAATTACAATTGAAAAGTTATTCCATGACTATATAATCATTTCTACATTCGATAATATAATGCTGCTCATAATTATGAGATAAGGACATCAGCAGAACGCAGAGAGATAACAGGAGATAAAGCAAAAACAGAAAGAAAAATGCATCTCGCTGGATGCAAAAAAAAGAGAGATGGTCATTTACCCAGAACTATCCGGGCAATGTCGTCACCGACATCGGAAGTGCCTGAGGAACCACCCATATCATAGGTCCTGACCCTGCCCTCAAGGATATTGGTCTCGATCGCAGATACAATAGCATCTGCTGCTTCTTTTTCCCCGAGCTGCTCGATCATCATGGCGCCTGCCCAGATGGTTGCTATCGGATTGACCCTGTTCTGTCCCTTGTACTTTGGCGCCGAACCATGGATCGGCTCGAACATGCTGGTACCCTCGGGATTGATGTTCCCTCCCGGAGCCAGTCCGAGCCCGCCCTGGACCATCGCGCCAAGGTCGGTGATGATGTCACCGAACATGTTAGGGGTCACGACCACATCGAACCACTCCGGGTTCTTCACGAACCACATCGTGATAGCATCAACGAAGTTGAAATCTGTTGTGACATCCGGGTGTTCTGATGCAACGCTGTTGAACTCTTCCCTCCAGAAGCCATAGATGTCAGAGAGTACGTTTGCCTTGTCAACAGATGAAACATGCTTCTTCCTCTTCTCAGCAAGGTCGAATGCGTACCTGATGATCCTCTGGGTACCTTCCCTGGATATCATTCCTATCTGGTATCCTATTTCCTCACTGTCTGTTTCGATATCGAGGCCGAACTTTGCAGAGTAAAGGGTCCTTGAGACTTCAAGAAGTTCCTTGCTGACGCCCCTTTTTGCACGTCCGCCGA
>JAFGCK010000160.1 GCA_016932675.1 Methanosarcinaceae archaeon
ATGCTTCCATTGCTTTCTGCGTGGAGTGCCGGGACCCTGAAAAAATAATGCACCACGTGATCTCAGGCATTGTTTCCCTTGCGAGAACGGACTGTGAGAATACGAACCCAGGTGTCGTTTTTGTGATGGGTGACTGTCTTGAGGACATCAGGCCTGCACTTGCGGGGTTCTTCAGACGGGCAGTCAGGGATGTTATTGCAATTGATGATGCAAAGGCACTTGCAGCCGATCTTGGCCTGCCTTTCAGGGCATTCAAGAATGGACGCGGCCTGATAGGTGCACTTGCTGCCTGCGGAGCAATGCTGGACCCGGGCTGGGACCACACATACGAGTTTCTAGCATACAGAAAAAAAGAAGTATGGGGTACTCCCCGATTTGTAGAGAGCGAATCCATCTACAAGGCCGACAGCTGTACATATCCTGAAACATGGGACTCAGTTGACATAGCGAACAAAGTTGTGGTCTGTGTGCCCCGGTCACCCGATCCCGTGCTCTACGGCATAAGGGGAAACAGCAAACAGGCAGTTACAAATGCAGTGAGCATTATCCGCTCAGAGGGGATCGAACGCTCCTGCATATACAGGACCAATCAGGGTACCGATATGCACCTGATCCGTGCAAAGGGTATGGATGATGTGCATGGGATGCATTCCTATATACTTGAAGGGACCGTTAAGACCGCTGCACATACCATCCAGGGAGGACATTCCATATTCGTATTGAGCGATGACTCCGGGAATACCATTGATTGTGCGGCCTTTGAGCCTACAAAGAACTTCAGGGACATTGTCCGTGAACTTATCCCCGGTGACCGGGTGGTCGTATATGGCAGTGTTATGGACGGGACCCTGAATATCGAGAAGATGAATGTACTGTCCCTGACAGAAAAGACTGAAAAAAGGAATCCTGAATGCTCTTCCTGCGGCAGGAGAATGAAATCAGCAGGTTCGGGACAGGGATACCGGTGCAGGAAGTGTGGGACGGCCGCAAAGGATCCTGAAACTTTCAACCTTAAAAGAAATATTGAACAGGGATTCTATGAGGTGCCATCCTGTGCAAGAAGACATCTGGCAAAACCTCTTGTCAGGTTCAGGGACCCTGGCTATGTTCTTTTTCCCGGGAGGTGAGATTCCGGGATCATACTGTTATGTAAGAGCCCCTGAGCGGGTCCAGGTCAGCAGCAGGAGGAGCTTTCTGTTTGTGGAGGTTCGCATGTATCCTTCTGACTAAAGAGTCCCTTTGAAGGACCGTCAGACCGAGTGTATTCTGCGCCATCTGCGGGCTCTCGCCTTCGAGTAGCAGCATCAGGAACCTGTCCGCCAGTTCGTAGCTGATCCCAAGCTCCTCTTCATCCGTCTGACCTGCCCAGAGTCCTGCTGATGGTGCCTTATCCATGATTTCCACCGGCACTCCTACAAGGCGTGCCATTTCCCGGACCTCGGTCTTGTAGAGGTCTCCCAATGGCTCCAGGTCAACACCGCCGTCACCGTATTTTGTGAAATAGCCAAGCAGTATCTCGGTCTTGTTGCCCGTCCCCATGACGATCTTCCCCATGCTGTTGGCATAATAATAGAGTATTGACATGCGTATCCTTGCCTTGAGGTTGCCGTTGGCTTGCTTGAAGTCAGGCCTGCTGTCTGGTATTGCCTCCAGGAAGGCCATGAGGGGGCTGGAGATGTCAATTGTCCTGAACTCGATCCCAAGGCGTTCTGCCATCTCTGTTGCGTCAAGGACATCTTCCGCCGGAGTGAGCTTGAGTTCGGGCATGTGTATCCCCAGTACATTCTCCTGGCCAAGGGCTTCAACAGTGAGGTATGCCGTCAGGGCCGAGTCTATGCCTCCGCTGATCCCTACAACTGCTCCTTTGACCCCTGCTTCCCTTGCCTTATCCCTTATGAAATTAACAATAATATCCCTGGCTTTGTCTATGTCCATGTAACCAGACCTGCGTGCTTTAGGGAACTATCAGCGATCATGCTTAATCTTTTTTACCCTGTACAGGTAGCCTGATACCTTCATTGCTGATCTCATAGATCATGGGATCAAGGGAGATCCCTGTCCCCCTCATCTTGGGAATATACATGAAACGTTCCATCTTTCCTGTATATGGATTCTCCTTTACAATCAGCCTGATGGTTCCGTATGTGGAATATTCGGCTATCTTGTGTGTCAGTTCGTGAGCTGTTCCATCCATCATCAAAAGAGCTGTCATTTTTTGGGTTGAGAGATGATAGGTCAGCATCTCCAGTTTATTCCTGAACGTCTTGAGCTCTGTTCCGATGGAGAATGTGCCTATGTTGTCGACAACTATAGCCTCCACGTCATCTGCTATCAGCTGCGTGAGGTTGTTGAGGTCATCAAGATGCATACTGCCTGTTTCATACATGCCGTCCGCTGAAATTCCGGTGTATGAGGCTCTCATTTCCAGTATGCGCATTATCGAAAGGCAATTGTTATCTAAGAAGGGTTCAAGGTCGAATCCCAGCAATTTTGCATGGAGCAGTATCTTCTCGGGGGTCTCTTCCGTAGCTATCATCATGCACTTGCGGCCTTCCATGCATGTCTGATAGAGGAACTGGATCCCAAGAATGGTTTTCCCTGTACCGGGTTCGCCGGTTATTAGAATGGATTCTCCTTCCGGATAGCCTCCCTCTAATTTTCTGTCAAGCCCGGGTATACCTGTAGATAACCTGTTCATTTTATCACTTTCAATTGTACATTGTAAATACACTTATTATTATATAACATATTATATATATCTGTGCCAGTAGGGGTACTTCGTATGCCCGGCCCCAAAAATATCCAAAGGATTAATCTGGTTCCGGTACATTGTAGTGGGTGATGGTATACTATATAGCCGATTCGGCGGTCTTTATCATGGGAAAGGACATCGATCCCATGAAGATAATAACGGTCAGCTCTGTCGTGGAGGAGCTCAGAAGCAAGGAAGCTTCGCTGAGGTTCGGACTCGCCGTTGAAGGAGGTGCAAGGGTGGAGATGCCTGATCCTTTTATGAGAAAGAGGGTGCTTGAAGCTGCAGAAGGGACCCGGGATGCAGAGGAGCTATCGGCGACAGATATCGATATACTTTCCAAGGCCCTTGAGTATGGTAGTGATGCCGTGTTGCTCAGCGATGACTATGCGGTACAGAACGTTGCAGAGGTGCTGGGTGTCAGTGTCATGCCGGTAGCCCAGAAAAAGATACGCGACGTCCTTCAGTGGGAAAAGGAATGCACCGGCTGCCGCAGGCGCTTTGCTACGGGAGACGTATGTGAGGTATGCGGCAGCACTCTGAAAAAAAGGCGTAAAAGAAAAATATAACATCTTTCGCAGATATATGAACTAATGAATCTTATCTTACGATAGCGGGGTTCACATGAAGAAGAATATTGAGAATTTGATCCAGAAAGC
>JAFGCK010000020.1 GCA_016932675.1 Methanosarcinaceae archaeon
AGAGCCTGCGTGGTATAGTTTGCTCTGAAACCTCAGGGGGAGAGTTTGAAATGGGTATTACAGGTATAATTCCTGCCTATAATGATGAGGCCAACATCCATGACATTATTAAAATGGCAGGTGTATATGTAGATAACATAGTGGTGGTCGACGACGGCAGTACCGATTCTACTGCGTATGTCGCGGAAAAGATGGATGCACATGTGATAAGGCATCAGGTACATAAAGGTAAAATGCAGGCCCTTAAAACGGCCTTTGATTTCTCCCGGCAGTTCGGTGAAGGCCCCGTACTTGTGATCAACCCTGAACAATTGTACAACTCAGAAGAGATACCCAGGATGATAGACCCTGTCATGTGGCTTGAAGCTGATGCAGTTGTCGGTTACAGTTCCTATCCGGACAGGGGACAAAACTGTAATATACAGGCGCTGATCTCCGGTAATGGTAACGGGCACATCTCGGAGCTGGACAGACAGCATTTCGTAAAATTCCTTTATAATAACATAGGGTATGCGGCATTCTCCTCCCGGTCGGCGGGTTTCATAAAATTCGAACCGGACTCCCTGCCAATGGAACTCTCCCTTGTAAAGGATGTATCTGATGCCGGTATGAAAATAAAGGAAATAAACGTCAGCAAGCTGAAGGAGTCAGACACTGACATCTTCTACAGGCACAGGATAGCAGTTGTGGTGCCCGCCTATAATGAGGAGAGGCTCATTGCGGCAACCGTCCAGGGCATTCCTGATTATATCCGAAGGATATATGTCATCAATGACGCCAGTACGGACGGGACCGCTGAAGTGCTGGACTCTCTCGGTGACCGGCGTCTGTCCGTGATAACCCATGAGAATAACCAGGGAGTCGGTGCGGCCATCCTGCATGGCTATAAGCGAGCGCTCCAGGAGGACATGGACATAGTTGTAGTCATGGCCGGTGACAACCAGATGAACCCTGCACTGCTTCCAGATCTCCTGATGCCCATAATCGAGGGAAAGGCCGACTACACGAAAGGCAACCGCCTGGCCTACGAGGAATTCCGCGGAGGGATGAGCTCCTGGAGGCTTTTCGGCAATTCCATGCTGACCCTGCTCACAAAGATCAGCAGCGGGTACTGGCATATAATGGACCCGCAGAACGGCTACACCGCGATCTCAAAGAAGGCCCTGTTAAACATAGGGATCGACACCCTTTACACCTATTATGGCTATTGTAACGATATACTGGTAAAGCTCAATACTTTCGGTTTCAGGACCCTTGATGTTCCCATGCCTGCACGCTATGGTACAGAGAGATCGAGCATAAGGTACGGAAGCTATATTACCAGAGTATCGCCCATGCTCTTCAGGAAGTTCCTGTGGAGGCTCAGGATTAAGTACTCCATACTGAGTTTCCACCCACTTGTGTTCTTCTATGTTTTCGGGATGATCTTCCTGCCGCTGGGCGCTCTTATGACCCTGTATATGCTGGTCGCAGGCCTGATCACGGGCTGGTATGTGCCCCCGAGCCTCCCGCTTATCGATGCCCTTTTCATCATTGCGGGATTGCAGATGATACTGTTCGCAATGCTGTTTGACATGAAGGAATGCTACAGGACAATGGATATCGGCATGTGATAGAAAAATAAAGGACATGGAGCAGGCAGGCGATCCGGGTACTTGAAGCCGGGGCAGTTCATGGTCTTGATCGCTTTACACTGCCCGCTTTCCTGTTCAGCTGCATATTGCTGAAGAAAGGGGATACTGTTTTTATTATGTCAGGCCGAGTATGTCGGCCATCCTGTCTTTGATTATATCCCACCTTGGATGCATGTTCAGGATGGTTATCGTCCGGCTGGCACTCACTTCACCGGTCCCGTCGCTGACCATCACTTCAATGACATAGCTGCCTGAGGACTTTAAGTCCGTTTTCCATACATAGCCTGCAGTGCTGCTGACAGGCACATCGTTGATCTTTATGGCATAGCTCAGCGCATCCCCGTCAGGATCATATGCATCACAGTTAATGTTTATGACTTCACCTTCCTTGAATGCCGTACCATCGGCAGGCACAAAATTCGTGATCACAGGCGGATGGTTGCTGTTGACCGTGACCGTCACATACTCCACGTCCTGCAGGTAGCCGTCAGAGGCCTGGAATTTAAGGACGTACGTGCCCTCCTGGCCTTCTGCGGGAGTCCAGCTGAACTGGCCTGAATCCCCGTCCAGGGTCGCACCTGAAGGAAGTCCTGTTGCAGTATAGGCCAGCATGTCATTGTCCGGGTCTGCTGCAGTGAGCGTAAAGGAAAGCGTTTCAGTCGTCCCAATGCTATAAGGTCCCAGGTCCGGCAGCACCGGTGCACTGTCTATCAGCACCGTGCTCCCATTCACGCGGCAGCCTGTCGCATTGGAGTCCGCATTGCTGACGACGACATTCGAAAGGTTCATGGCAGCATGGCCGGTGACATTTCCGGCTTCAAATGCAACAGTCACCATTGTTCCGGGACATGATTCTGTTCCCTGGCCTAAGATGGCACTGTATATGTTACTTATGTATCCGCTGTTGTTTCCCACTGTGCCGCTGTAAAATATAGTTGGATAGGATCTGTTGAAGAGATCGCCTTCCACAGTATTGAGAACGCTCTGCCTTGAACCATCGAACAGCAGGTCCAGTTGTGCACCGTTTATTGCTGTTCCGGGCTCTACGGATATGTTCACATAGAACTCCTCCCCGGGAGCCACCACACTCTTTGAGGGCAGGATGCCTATCAGTGTGTACTGCTCTGTGTCTTCCGGGCTGTCTGCAGCGGCAGATACTGAAGAGATGGACATTCCCGCAACCAGGCTTAAAACAAAGAAGATAACAATCACATTCTTTACGTTTTTCTGCAATGCATACATTTTTTTGTCACCAGGTTCTGCTTATATGTGGATATAATGATTGGTCCCATGTACACATGTTTAAAGGGTATGTACGAAGATCTCTGGTATAAGGCTCTGTTTGTACATACCTTTTCTTTTCAGCTTGAAATTATCGTATATGATAACTTTCTGTATTATTGCATACAGGGCAGCAGATTTCATTTTGATATAAATATATCCTAACTTATATAAAATAAATGCCTATAACTCATGTTCATACTGGAATGAAATAAATTGAAGAAGAATCCAGCCGGGATTGGCAGACAGGTGCAGGCCTGCCAGTCATGTGTCCGACAGGGCTGCCTCTCAGGCAGTATTCCCGGGCCGGTAGCAAAGGCGGCTCAATGAATTGGAATCCGTGTATGAACAATATCCCGGTTTCAGTGATATGATCTAGATCCAGCCCTCTTTTCTTGAGATCCTTATTATGATCAATGCCAGGACCATATATGTGACCATCCAGGCATAGCCGAATCCCGTTATCCCGTATCGTATGATCAGGATGTATGAAAGCCCGGTGAGCATTGAAAAGCGAATCAGGTTCATCCTGACAAGGTCATTTATCCTCATATGCAGGTTCAGTATCGTAACAAAGAACCCGTGCAGCGCTACAAAGAAACTCGACAGGACAAGGACATGAAGCAGTGAAAGGGATCCTGTGTAGTCCTCACCAAATATCCGCAATATGCTCTCGCCAGAGAGGTAAATGAAGATCATGCTCGGTATCAGCAATATGAACACCGCTCTGGCAGATCTTCTAAGGTTTCGTTCAAGGTTCTGTCCGTAGCTGCCTTCTATGAAGAGCGAGGTGCTCATTGACATGGGTGCTATCCAGATGAGCTCACTTATGGAATAGGCAATGTAGTACAGGGCAGCCTCTTCCTTTCCGATAAGGCCCAGTATCAGTGTCGGCATGATCAGTGCAGGGCTTTCATAGAGCAGGCTGGAAACATAGTTGCCCGACGAGAATGTGAACGATCCTTTCAGGTATTCCCTGTCGATCACCGCATTCAGGCCGGCCCTTCTGTTCAGCAGGCAGATACTGAAGATGGTCGCAAATATGTATGCAACACCGATGGCTGCGAATATACCGAAACTTCCCAGGGGCACAAGAGGCAGAAGCAGGGGGACCCTGGCAGAAAGAAATACTGTCTGTATGAAAAGGTCCTTCGTGTCCCTCAGGGCCTTGAAAGCCTCTCCGCTCATAAAGAACATCGAGTTCGCTACCACTGTTATAAAGAAGAACAGGGCATAACCGGTTTTCTGAAGGAGGGATATGCTCTGGAGCATATCGTTCACTATAAGCAGGTATATTGCCGCCATGAAGGCAGATGCTATGGTAGTTACCACAATGGATGTGCTCAGGACATTCTCTTTTATGTTGATGTTTATAAAACGGATCAATGAGAAATTAAAACCCAGGCTGGAAATGAACACGAGCAGTCCAAGTGAGGAGATCAGTGCAGTTGCAACACCAACTTCTTCGGTGGGATACAGCCTGGCAGCTATCAGCCAGAACAGGAAACCTGCTCCTACATTCAGGAATGTTCCAAGCAACAGGAACACCGAGTTTCTGTAAAGGGGATCCTTCAGGCTTAAAATGAGGTGTTCAATGCTGAATGTGTGCTTGTTTCTGATGCAACTTGCTATATCCGGTATTTTCATATGTACATCACTTACAGGGACAGGCCCGGTCCAGGGAATATGCCGGTTGACCATCATCCCTAATGCAGCGTGGCTTCCTGCTCCGGTCCGGTAAGGGCAGCTTTAAATGTCATTCAATGAACTTACTTTTTACTGTCCGGGATATCCGGGATCAGGTGAGTATAAATATACAATATCCATATACTTTTATTTGTATAAAAAATACAGTGGAAACCCGATGGTGATCAGGGGACATATGCCTGTGGACATACGGATGCCTGCTGCACCTGTACTGTTATCGGGCCGGTCCAGCACATCCTGCCACAGTTCTCCCTCTGGCTGCATGGCAGTTTATGTCATTATTATATTCCAGTCCGTGGGATCTTCTGAAGGGATGATGTTCAGGGCCATGCCCCTGTCATGGCCTGAAGACCCGCCCCGCCTGAATGCGGCACTATCAAGCATACTTTTCTGCATCATGCATTCAGGTGGCGGTATATTCCCGGCGATACTCCCTGCAGCACCTGCGGTTTCTGTTCCCGGCTATATGTTCCGGAAGACGCGCAGTTTACCCCATGTGATACTGGCTTACAGCTTAGCCGGTATATTCCTGTATGCGTTCATACCTGTCCGGGACAATGAATGGGTTTTTAATGGATGAAAGAGGCTGCCTGATTAGAATTTCGGCTTAAGGGCCTGTTCTTTTTCATTGAAGCCGGAGACCTCACAGACCCTTTTTCACGACACGGATCTACAACGATCAACACAGATTCATTATAACACCGGATGCTAAAACAGATAAAAACCAAAATCCTTGTTAATCCTGTGTTGATCCGTGTCTGGAATATTTATGGATTGATTTACATAAGACACAGATTTACACCGATTAACGCGGATTCATAATAAAACCGGAAGCTAAAACCGGCAAAAGGCAAAATCCGTGTTAATCCCATGTTGATCCGTGTCTGGAATATTTTTGGAAACGATCTGCCCTGGGAGCACGGACCATTGCAGATAGCAATGATCCTGAATATGAGAGACGTTGTCCGATTGGAAAGGATATCCTGGAGCCAGTTGGATGGTATCATGAAAGCAGGACCATATTATACAAAAATTAATTATAAAATCCATGATTATATATTGGTATATGCTTAAACACAAGGAACGCAGCAAGGCAAACCTGTATGGTATCAAGGGTATACATAATGTCTATTCATGGCAGGGGCTTGCAATCCATTTCAAGAACAGTTCAAGGGTGTGCAGGTGTGAGAGCTACGGATCGTGCATGTCGGACAAGAAGTCCGGGGCATGCAATTTTTCCGTCAGGAGACAGGATGCGGTGTACATGCTCCAGTCCGAGTTCAATGTGAGCATAAGTCTTGCTGAAAAACTTATAGACACGCTCATAGACATGGGCATCGCCAGGGTCCTGCGCTGCTACAAAGGAGGAAGCTCCTTTTTTGATGACGGTATGCGCATGATAGTCTTTGATGAGGACCTCTGAACGCAATCAAAACTTTATTAAGCCAGCAGGCTAATCCTGCACGCATGTTTACGATCATCACAGGTGCACAGTTTGGCGATGAAGGCAAGGGAAAGGTAGTTGACCTTATTTCCGGTGACTATGATCTGGTCGTCCGTTTCCAGGGAGGGGACAATGCAGGGCATACCGTGAAGGTTGGAGATGACGTATACAAGCTGCATCTCGTTCCATCGGGTTTCCTTTTTGATACCAGGGTGCTTATAGGTCCGGGGACAGTAATGAACCCTGAGGTCCTTGCCGGGGAGATCGATATGCTTGCAGAGGGAGGTATTGAGCTGGGTCCGGAAAAACTGGGCATAGATGCCAAGACCAGTATCATAATGCCCTATCACATAGAACTGGATGGCCTGAGAGAATCCAGAAGGACGGAGAAGATAGGTACGACCAGACGTGGTATCGGTTTTGCCTATATTGACAAGGTTGCAAGGGACGAGATCAGGATGGCCGATATTGCCAACCGGGACCGTCTGCTGCGCAGGCTCAACGAACTTGCCCCCTCCAGGGAATCCTCTATAAAGGAACTTGGTGGTGATCCCGGCATTGTCATGGATGAGCGGCTCATCGCCAGATATGCCGACCTTGGAAAGCGCCTTGCACCATATATAACGGATGTCTCATATGAGATCAACAGGGCACTGGAAGAAGGCAGGAACGTACTTGCAGAAGGTGCGCAGGGCACACACCTTGATGTTATCCACGGCACCCAGAAGTTCGTGACCTCTTCATCGACCATAGCCGGTTCTGCCTGTGCTAACCTTGGTGTCGGTCCCACGAAGGTGGACGGAGTACTGGGAATAGTCAAGGCCTATATCACCCGCGTCGGGGAAGGGCCGCTGCCCACCGAGCTGACCGACAGGACCGGCAGGCGGATACAGGAGGTCGGAAAAGAGTTCGGAACCACCACCGGCAGGGCAAGGCGCTGCGGCTGGTTCGATCTGCCCCTTCTTAAAAAGGCGATATATCTCAATGGCTACACATCCATCGCCCTGACAAAACTGGATGTCCTTTCAGATCTCGATCCCATAAAGGTATGTGTTTCCTATGAACTGGACGGCCGTGCACTTGATTACCCGCCTGAGAACACTGCCGACCTTGCAAGATGCAGGCCTGTATACGAGGAGCTTCCTGGCTGGAAAGGCGATCTCACAGGTGTTAAAGGTTTTGATGAGCTTCCGCAGGCTGCACAGAACTATATACTTTCCCTCGAGAAGAGCATGGGTGTGCCTATAGTGTATGTGTCCGTGGGCCCAGCAAGGGCGCAGACCTTCAGAAAGGAAACGGGTAACTGATAATCTGCCGAAAAGCGTATATACTCCTCGCGAGTTAACAGAACAAACTCCAGCACGAACGAAAGCAGATATTTCATTGAGTCCATGAAATTGATAATATCCATGTTACAAGGAGAATAAGATGACAACTGCATATGATGTTCCTGCAGCCGACCTGATAGGCAAGGTAGCAGGGAAACTCAAAGACAATGATAATGTCAACCCACCCGAGTGGGCAGCATTCGTAAAGACCGGTGCACACAAGGAAATGCCGCCTGTTGACAGTGAATGGTGGTATACACGTTGCGCTGCAATCCTCAGGACAGTATATAAGGAAGGCCCCATAGGCGTTGAAAGGCTGCGCTCTGTGTACGGCGGTAAGAAGGACATGGGTTCCGGTCCCTGCCACAAGGCGAAGGGAAGCGGGTCCGTAGCAAGGACCGTGTTGCAGCAACTTGAAGCTGCAGGTCTTGTACGCACTCTCAAGAGCGGCCGTGTTGTATCCCCTCAGGGACAGTCACTGCTTGATAACAGTGCATATGAGGTCAAACAGGAACTGGTAGAGACCATCCCGGGCCTGGCAAAGTACTAGGGACTGGTCTGCTGTCCAATAAAACTAATATGGATGTACCACTAACATCTCTTTAAGCTAGGTGAACTATATGGCAGATGATCTTGAGGAAATAAGAAGGAAAAGACTGGAACAACTTCAGCAGCAGGCTTCGGGGCAGCAGATGGGTGCAGGCGATATGCAGGCGGCCATACAGCAGGAGCAGGCAAGGGCTGAGATGGAGGCAAAGAAACAGGCAATCCTTCGCCAGATACTGACACCTGAAGCACGCGAACGTCTGAGCACTCTGAAGATGTCACGCAAAGAGATGGTAGAGCAGCTTGAATCCCAACTGATAATGCTTGCCCAGAATGGCAGGCTGCAGTCCAGGATAGACGATGAGAAACTCAAGCAACTGCTGATGCAGATACAGCCAAAAAAGCGTGAGCCAACCATCAAGCGCATGTGAGTTGGCCCCGGATGCAGGTCTCTGTTCTTTTCAGCGGAGGAAAGGACAGCTCCCTTGCAGCTATCCTGCTGGAGCCGTTCTTTGACGTCGAGCTTGTGACGTGTACCTTCTCGGTGCTCCCGGTCGGCGAGATCGCCCGAGAAACGGCCGCAAGGCTTGGATTTGCACACAGGGTACTTCAGCTTGAAAGGTCAGTTCTTGAAAAGGCATGTGATCTGGTCATCGGGGATGGCTTTCCCAGAAACGCCATAAACCTCATACACGAGAATGCTGTTGAGGAGCTGGCGGCAGATGGTCATGTCTGTTTCATTGCAGACGGGATCAGGCGGGATGACCGCGTTCCTGTCCTCGGGATACCATGTATCAGGAGCATTGAGGACAGGCATGGGGTGCACTACCTGTCCCCTTTGAAGGGATACGGGCGTGCGGCTGTAAACGAACTGGTCAGCAGGCATCTGCTGATCGAGGAAGGCCAGAGCGACAGCATCATCAAGGCTGATTATGAGACCGAGCTGCGGGAAATTATCAGGAAGAGACACGGCCTGGAAAAGATCAGTGAGGTTTTTCCTGCACATATACAGTCCCGTGTTATTGAACGAAAGAGTCAGGCAAGGCCGGAACAGGCTGACAGACATGATTAAAGATTTATATCATGGTCATGTTATAGGTTCAGACCTTATCGGTACTTCATATAATAATTATAATCCGTAATAAAGGTGAGACAAGTGAGTCACAATACCAAAGGACAGAAAATGAGGCTGGCCAAAGCCCACAGGCAGAATCACAGGGTGCCTGTCTGGGCGATCGTCAAGACCAACAGAAAGGTCGTTGGCCATCCTAAGAGACGACACTGGAGAAGAAGCAGTCTTGATGTGAAATAAGCAGGTGATGATCATGGCAGATGACGCAGTAAAAGAACAGATATATACCATACCTCTTCGTTCGGTAAAAGAAGCTCCAAGGTGGAAGAGGTCTTCCAGGGCTGTTAAAGTGATAAAGGACTACCTTACAAGACACATGAAGGTCGGCCCGGAAAAGATAAAACTGGACAACAGTCTCAATGAGAAGCTATGGGAGCGTGGATGTGAGAAACCTCCATTATCTGTCCGTGTAAGGGCTGCAAAGTTCGAGGACGGAGAGGTTCATGCTGAACTTGCATGATCTATATGAAAACCTCCATCTATAACAAGGGCCCGATAGATAATGATCCATACTCTGAGTATTAACGAAAGCCCTGTGATCGGGGCTTTTGCAACCTGTACCGAGGACATAGCCCTGGTTCCCCTGGGAACAGGACCTGGTATCTGCAGCTTAATTGAAGATACGCTCAGGGTCCGCGTGACCCCTACGCTTGTCAATGGCAGTGTTGTGGTCGGTTCTCTTTGCAGGGGTAATTCCAATGGCCTGCTTGTCCCCAGGAATGCGACCGTCAGAGATCTGGGGATGATCGACGTTCCCATAGATCATCTGCCGAGTAAGCTGAATGCAGTTGGCAATATTGTCCTTGCCAATGATTCTGCAGCTCTTGTGCATCCGGAGATGAGCAACAGCTCAGTGGAAAAGGTTGCAAAGTTCCTTAAGGTTGATGTCAGAAAGGGTACTATCGGTGGTGTTAAGACCGTAGGCATGGCAGGTGTTGCCACAAACAGGGGGATCCTTGTACATCCGAGGGCGAGCAACGATGAACTGGTACAGTTAGAGGAGCTCTTTGAACTTCCGGTGGAGATCGGGACCAGTAACTTCGGTACGCAGATGGTGGGTTCCGGAGTGGTGGCAAATTCAAAGGGTTATGTTGCAGGCTCTCAGACCACAGGTCACGAACTTGGTAGAATAGAGGATGCTCTGGGTTTTTAATATACTTTTATACAAACAGGTTTTACAGGTGATTCCATATGAAGACATTCCAGGTTAAAGGCACTTTCAAAGCAGGCATTGCATGGGAAAAGTTCACAAAGGAAGTTGAAAGTCAGAATGAGAAGAACGCCCTTGATAAGGTGTATTCTTTATTCGGAAGCAAACATGGTATAAAAAGGAACTATATCAGGATCGACAGCATAACAGAGGCCTGATCCATGGCAGGTATGGATGAACAGGATCCCAGGACCCTTGTAATGCAGCACCGTGAGCTCCAGAAGCGTGCAGAGATGATCCAGCAGCAGATGACCATGATAAAGATCTCTGCAGATGATTGCAATAAGGTCCTTACAACGATCGAAGAGCTCACCAATATTGAAGAGGGTACGGAGATGATGTTCCCTGTCGGCTCCGGTTCATTTGTATATGCCAATATTGCCCGGGCCGGCAGGATCGTCGTCGATATCGGTTCAGGCGTTTCCGTTGAGCGTTCTCTTATGGATGCAAAAGAGATCATGGAAAAGCGTAAGGCAAGCCTTGAGAAGGCATACGAGAACATGAATTCTTCCCTGGCGCAGGTCTCCCAGCAGATGCAGGCGATCGAAGCTTACATCTCCAGGCAGCAGCAGGCCATGGGGTATCAAGGACAGGCTCAACAACGCTGACACTTTATATTTTATTTTTAATTCATCTGCAGGTCTGATCAAGTGTTCAATAAGCTCAAATCAAAATTAAGTGGCTTCAAAGAGAAGCTTGGAAACAAGATCGATGAGAAGGCCGTAGAGATAGGGCCGGAAGATGTCCCTTTCTCTTCAGAGGGGGATGAACTTCCAGGATCCTCTGAAATGGTGCCCGCGCCGGGTTCCCAGGTCGGGCCTGAAGGGGCCGGATCAGCTCCATCTGATGTTGCGGAGGCACCAGTGGCAGTTCCTGAAACGTCCCTTCCGGAAGATGAGGAGGAAATGCCTGCCGAGACCGGGTCCCAAAAAGTTTCCTTCTGGAAAAGGGCAGGATCGAAAAAGGTGGAAGAAAAGGAGCATCAAGAGGAAGGAACCGGGGCCGACAATCCAGAGAAAGCCGGTTTTGCACAGAAGGCCAGGGCTTTCATGTTCGAGCGGGAGTTCATCCTTGAAGAAGATGATCTTAAAGACTCTCTCTGGGAGCTGGAGATGGCCCTTCTTGAGAGTGATGTGGCGCTCTCTGTCTCCGAAGCGATCGTTGATTCCGTAAAAGGCCAGCTGGTAGGTACAAGGCGCCGCATAGGCAGGAACACGGACGATATCGTTGAAAGTGCACTCCGAAACGCCATATTCGAAGTTATGAATGCGAACATCTTCGATCTTGACGAATACATAAAGAATGCTGAAAAACCTGTGCATATAGTGTTTGTTGGTATCAATGGTACAGGAAAGACCACCTCCATCGCAAAGCTTGCAAAGCGCCTGAAGGACCAGGGTTATTCTGTGGTCGTTGCTGCAGGCGATACTTTCAGGGCAGGAGCTATAGATCAGCTTGCCATTCATGCAGAAAAGGTCGGCGTAAAAATAATCAAACACCAGGAACAGGGTGATCCTGCTGCTGTGGTCTATGACGCGATACAGCATGCGAAGGCCAGTGGTGCCGATGTGGTACTTTCAGATACCGCAGGCCGTATGCACACCAACATTAACCTCATGGAGCAGCTAAAGAAGGTCTGTCGTGTAAGTCCCCCCGATCTTTTGATATTCGTTGATGAGGCTGTGGCAGGTAATGATGCTGTGGAGCGTGCTTCCCAGTTCAATGATGCTGTCCCGATAGACGGCACGGTCCTCACCAAAACAGATGCTGATGCAAAGGGCGGTGCAGCGATCTCGATCGCCTATATAACGGGAAAACCTATACTTTTCATGGGAATGGGTCAGGGATATGATGACCTGCAAAAGTTCGATCCGCAATGGTTTGTGGACCAGTTGTTTGCAGAATGACCCACACTTACACTTTTTTGATCTTCTCTATTCCCTGCAACTCTCTTTTAGCCCGGATGCGAGTTCCTCTATCCTTTCATTGATGCTGTCGCCGGAAGCGATGATATTGACGAATGCAGAACCTACGATCACTGCATCGGCCCCGGCTTTGATCACCTCGGCTGCCTGCTCTTTATTGGATATGCCAAAACCCACCGCCTTCGGGACTTTGGTATGGACGCGTCCGAGTATTTTCTTTGTTGATCCGGCCACATCGACCCGCTCACCGGTGACTCCAAGCCTTGAGACAATGTAGACAAAACCGGAAGTCCTTTCAAGTATATTCTTCATCCTTGATCCTGTTGTCACGGGGGTGATAAGGAATATCAGGTCGATACCATTCTTCCTGCAGGCTTCATGCAATTCCCCGGATTCCTCTGCCGGGAGGTCCGGTACGATGATTCCGGTTATTCCTGAATGTGCACAGTCCCTGGCAAACCTCTCAGTTCCTCTTTTATATATCAGGTTATAGTATGTCATACAGACGAGGGGAACATTTTCCTTTATGGATGCAGCCATTTCAAAATATATGTCCGGATTCATGCCTGCTTCAAGCGCACGTGTGGATGCGGCCTGAATAGTCGGTCCGTCTGCAACAGGATCTGAGAATGGAAGACCAAGCTCCACAATATCCGCACCGCCTTTGACAAGTGCCTGTACGATTTCCCTGGTAGCTCCGGGCGAAGGATCACCTGCGCATACGTAAGCAATAAGGGCCTTCTCCTTCTTTTTCTCAAGTTCGGTGAATTTATCTGCAATTCTCACAGGCAAGCCTCCTTTTCTTCCATTTTCTCTCCTTCTTCCTTTAACCTGAACACGGATTCAAGGTCCTTGTCCCCTCTTCCTGACAGGTTGACGACCACAAGGTCCCCCAGTTCTCCTGTTTTTGCCATCTTCATCACATAGGCTATTGCATGGGATGATTCCAGCGCCGGGATTATTCCCTCAAGCCGGCTTAGTTCATAGAATGCTTCCAGCGCTTCATCGTCGCTCACATTGCATGGTTCTACCCGGCCGATGTCTGCAAGGTGGGCCAGTTCCGGTCCAACGCCTGAATAATCAAGACCCGCGGAAACCGAGCTTGATTCAAGTATCTGTCCGTACCTGTTCTGAAGTACGAGTGTATGTGCGCCCTGGAGTACCCCTTCCTCGCCAACGCAGAGAGAGGCTGAGTGCAATGCCTCCTTCTCCGTGGTCTTCAGCTCTTTGCCGCCTGCTTCGACCGGAAAGAGTCTGACCTGCTTATCTTCGATGAACGGATAGAATATACCCATTGCATTACTTCCCCCACCCGCACAGGCAACGATGGAATCGGGATAGCGCCCCTCCTTTTCCATGATCTGTTCCCGGACCTCCTTTCCGATCACGCTCTGCAGATCGCGGACTATCATAGGGTAAGGATGCGGACCCACCACAGAACCGATCAGATAATACGTGTTCTCGACGTTGGTGACCCAGTCCCTCAGAGCTTCATTGATAGCATCCTTCAGGGTCATTGAACCGGATTTTACGGAATGGACCTTGCATCCCATAAGTTCCATCCTGTAAACGTTCATGTGCTGCCGTATGATGTCCTTTGCACCCATGTAGACCTCGGATTCAAAA
>JAFGCK010000161.1 GCA_016932675.1 Methanosarcinaceae archaeon
GTTTTTCAATCACAGGCTCTGCAGTCTCTTCCGCCTGCCTTCCCTATGGATCATCCTGCATTTTCGAATCATTTTCGAATAATACTCAGCAATAAGGTCCCAACTTCGGGGTCCTGTTGCAATCCTGCTCTCTTCCATTACACGGTGAAGCGCAGTAATTGTAAAATCCCATATATCACCTGTACCAAAATGCGGTGCAGTGAACGTGTGTGCGTTATACTGTGTGGGGCAATCCCCCTCATGCCATATTCTATTTTTCATGGGGAGTTTAAATTTAACTGTTTCCTGTATGAATAGTGTTAAATACAAAAAATAGTATATACAGCCGAGTCATGTTCTATTTATAGAATACATTACCCCTTGTTCGGGGTGTGCCGGGTTTTTTGACCCCGGGGCTACGGGATGCATTGCATCCTTAAGGAGGAAACTTAATGGCAGATGAAGAAATACGACATTTAGTCCGTATAATGGATACTGACCTTCAGGGTAACCAGCCGGTCATATATGCGCTGACAGGTATCCGTGGAATTGGGATCAGGACATCAAAGGTTATTGTGGACAGCACCGGCATTGACCCGAAAAAGGTCATAGGATACCTTTCAGATGAAGACGTTGCAAAGCTCGATGTGGCTATCGGCAACTTCGAGATGAACATGCCAGGATGGATGCTTAACAGGCAGATGGACCCAGTGACAGGAAACGATAAGCACCTGCTCGGACAGGACATTCTCCTCACTTTCAGGGAGGACATCAACAACCTCAAGAAGATCAGGGCGTACCGTGGCTTAAGACACGAGAGGGGTCTTAAGTGCAGAGGTCAGAGGACAAAATCCACCGGAAGGCGTGGTTCCACCATCGGCGTGAGCAAGAAGAAGTAATTCAGGTGATCATATGGGATATCCTGGTAAAAAGAGAAAGAGTTATGATACTCCAAAACATCCATGGCAGGCAGCCCGGATGGCCGGTGAACTTGAACTCGTCAAAAAATACGGTCTCCGTAACAAGAAGGAACTCTGGAAAGCACTCAGTGTCCTGAGAAGATACAGGGCTGACGCCCGCAGGATTCTTGCAGAATCCGCAGAAGGGGAACTCACAGGTCACCTGAGGACAGAAGCTGACCAGATCCTTGCAAGGCTCATTCGCTACTCAATTCTTCACGGTGATGCCAGTATCGATGATATTCTCGGCCTGCAGACAAGTTCCATCCTGGAGCGCAGGTTGCAGACACAGGTCCACAGGCTTGGACTTGCACGCACCCCCAAACAGGCAAGACAGTTCATCACCCATGGTCATATTGCCATTGATGGCAAGAGGGTCACTGTTCCTGGCATGCTTATATCCAGGGACGAAGAGATGCTTATCGACTACTATGACAGCTCACCGCTAACCGACGAGGCTCATGCAGAAAGGCCGGCACAGGTCGCATCATCTGTGGCAGGCGCAGTAAAGGAGGAATAAAGACATGGCAGCCACTAACGGAATATGGGGCATTGCCCACATCAAATGCTCATTCAATAACACCATCATCACTGTGACAGACATCACCGGTGCGGAAACATTGGCCAAATCATCCGGTGGAATGGTCGTAAAGGCCGCACGTGATGAAAGTTCACCTTATACTGCCATGCAGATGGCAAGCCAGCTTGCAGACGTACTCAAGGACAAGGGGATCGAAGGAGTTCACATCAAGGTGCGTGCACCAGGTGGGAACAAGCAGAGAAGCCCGGGCCCGGGGGCACAGGCTGCGATCAGGTCCTTCGCCAGGGCGGGTATCAAGATCGGAAGGATACAGGATGTAACCCCTGTGCCACATGATGGGACACGTCCCAAGGGCGGAAGAAGAGTATAAGCTAAAGCGGATAATAAACTCATGACAATGGAAATAGACGTACTGGAGATCTCTGGATCTAAGAGGTCTGCAAAATTCGTATTGTCCAATGTAAGTGCAGCCTTTGCGAACGGTATAAGGAGAGCGGCCCTCTCCGACGTGCCTACACTTGCAATTGACGATGTCAACATCTACAACAATACGTCTGTCCTCTTTGATGAACAGCTTGCATTAAGACTTGCCCTTGTCCCCCTGACTGCTAACATGGATGACTTTGTGCCCGTGCAGGAATGCAGTTGTGGTGGCGCAGAGTGTCCTGCCTGTAAAGTATCCCTGACTCTCAGTGCCGAAGGTCCTAAAATGGTCTACTCGGGTGATCTCATCTCTTCTGATGAAACAGTATTCCCGGCAGATACCAATATTCCTGTTATCGACCTGAAGGAAGGCCAGAAGGTTGTACTTGAAGCGATCGCCCATGCTGGTTACGGTTACCAGCATGCCAAATGGCAGGCAGGCGTGGCCTGCGGATACAAGAACATGCCCGTGGTCACGTTCGAGAACTGCGATAAATGTGGGGCGTGCATACAGGAATGTCCGCAGAACATCATAAAGATGGGTCCCGAAGGAGCTGAAATATCCAAAGAGGATATCTTTAAATGTATACTCTGCAGGCTCTGTGAGGAGATATGTGAGATCAATGCTATCACAGTGTCACAGGATGATAATTCTTTCATCATGACTATGGAATCCGATGGCTCTTACACTATACAGGAGTTAATTATAAATGCAGGGAAGACCATTAAGGACAAAGCCGTCCGGATGATGGAGATCCTGGATTCCCTGTGATCCGGCCAGGAGATTTCTCCTGAACATTTATTTGACTGTACCCGTGCGGGGGTTGCCCAGCCAGGCCAAAGGCGCTAGGTTGAGGGCCTAGTCTCGTAGGAGTTCGTGAGTTCGAATCTCACCTCCCGCACCATATATTTCATTGCGGAAGTCAATATTTATATGATCATTGTCCAGTTGCAACTGTGTCATGTAGAGGAACTGGGGCAGTCCAGGGAAAACCCAACCAGCAGTGTTGAGATGGCTGGAAACAGAGGTGCTGCAGATTAAGGTGCTTGGTTTCGGTCAGTATGAATACCAGCAATAAGACAGCTGAAATGATAAGGTCCGTGGCGAAGAAGATGCTAATATCATTAGCCAGAAGCTGTTCTATCAACAACGGGACATTCATCCCGTTTTCAAGAAGGTAAGAAGTGAAATAGAAATATGGCAGGATAAATCCCGCAACACACAGCATAAGGCAGTGGTGCCGGGTTTTCATGATCTTACAAACTTTGCGGGTTTATGCGTAAAGGTTTGGATTAACCGGATATATCTTTTCTGCAGAACAATTAAGGCGATCCGTGCTCTTAGTCCAGTGTCTTTGGCAGATTTCTCATCTCATTTGCCTCTGCCTTGCCGAGCACTTTCAGGAAACAGGCTGCACGGGCTGCAGTCTGTTGTTCTCTTTCTTCTGTACGGGTCTGGTATACCCTTATGGAACGCAGGAAGTCGATCTTTCGGAACTCAGGCCAGAAAGGGGCACAGAAATAGGATGCGCATTCATTGCCGTTTGCCTGCCAGGGAAGGAAATTTGAAATACGTTCATCGCCACCGGTTCTGATTATCAGGTCCACGTCGGGCAGTGCCGCCCCTTCTGCAGGGTAAAGATGTTTAGAGATAGTATCCTCATCGATGTCCTCCGGATCGATCTCTCCTCTCTCCACCATTGCTGCTATCTCACGGACAGCCTGCACGATCTCCTCCCTCCCTCCGTAGGCGATGGCCACGTTGAGATTGAATCTGTCATAATCGGATGTCACGAGTTCGATGTTCTTTATGGATTCCTGCAGTTGCCCGGGTAACTTCTCAATATCGCCGATGGCATGGACCCGCATTTTTCTCTCATGGGTCCTTTCATCCTTTCCTATCTCATTGAATTTGACCCGTATCAGTTCGAAAAGGTTCTCCTTTTCATCCTTTGGCCTGTTGAAGTTCTCTGTGGAAAAAGCGTAGATCGTCAGATGTTCTATCCCAAGTTCGCAGGACCACTCTATTACCTGTTCGGTCCTATCTGCTCCTCTGAGGTGTCCGAAGTTGCTCACCCGGCCTAACTTTTTCGCGAACCTGCGGTTACCATCCATGATAATTGCAACATGCCTCGGAATCGGGGCATTTTTCACTTCCTTTGTAAGAAGATATTCATATCCTCGATATATCAGTTGAGGTATGCGCTTCAATATACAGAACACCACGTATTTTGGTATGTTATTCCTTAAGCATATTCACACTTTTTGTATAAATGTACTTTGTAAGTATGAAAGACCTTGGATGATCAATAGTTCTCTAAAACAGATTTTACGATGTCCCTGTAATCTTCCTTCAGCAAGTATATATTATGATCCCCTGTAACATCAATGCTAAGTATTCCCAGCCTGGTATTCATAAGGCCTACCATTGCTGAAACTCCTCTGTAGCTTACATCAAAATCCGCATTATGGAGGTGTTCGTAAACATTACCGGTAGTGAATTTACCGCCATTCAGGAATAGTTTCAGTACTACTTTACGTATACCTGTGTCATCGCGACTAAGATATTTTATAAGTCTCCCCCTTACCCGCTCTTCTATTGTTTCCAGTACAAACACCTCTTTTTTTTA
>JAFGCK010000162.1 GCA_016932675.1 Methanosarcinaceae archaeon
TGATATTGGGTGGAAACAACCATGTTTGATTTTTTGAAGATGCTACGAATACCATACATAAATAATTTAAGCAATAGTTAATAAAAATTATGGTTTAATTTATAAAAAGAACCTATGTAATGTAATTGTCGGACAGCCTGTAAAGCAGTGGGCTTTCTCTACCCCTTCACCAAGAAAATCGTAAAAAGAATGGTATAGTCGATGGTTTCCAGCGTTACAAATACCATGATTGTGGATATAACTATTCAGTGGAAACAAGATCAACTGCAGATCCCATGGCTGTTAAACGGCAGGCTTTACATCTCTATCTGGAATTTAGCTGTTTAAATCAGTACAATATGCAAAACCCAACTGAAAAAGAAGAAACAGAGGTTCTCAATCTCTTTACATCATGCCGCCCATATCATAGTTGTGGATGTTGTGCTCGGGTTTTACGTCCATCATATCCTGTTCCCTGGCACGGAGCATATCGTCCACACGCAGGATCATGACAGCAACTTCAGAAGCTGATTTGATGGCCTGAGTCTTTACTCTCAGAGGATCGACGATACCCATGTCGAGCATATTGTCAACCTCTGCGGTGAAAATGTTAAGTCCTCCGTATTTCACAGTACCGTGCTTTGCACGTAGCTGCAGCAGTGTGTCGATCACATCGAAGCCGCAGTTCTCTGCAATGGCCCTTGGGACCTCTTCAACGGCAGATGCAAACTCATTGATAGCCATCTGTTCACGCCCACCGATCGTTGAGGCATAAGCACGCAGTTTTTGTGCGACCTCTATCTCAGAGGCTCCGCCACCGGGCACTATAGTACCATCCTCGAAAACGGATTTTACCACATGGAGCGCATCATCGAATACACGCTCGACATTATCTGTGACATGTTCCGAACCACCCTTGATGAGAATGGTCATTGTCCTTGAATCCCTGAAGCCCTTGATATAGGTCTTCTCCTCATGAAGGTCTTCCTGCTCCACAAGTTCAGCAAAACCCAGGTCGTCTGCTGTTATCTCATGAACGCTTCTTACGAGTGCAGCACCGGTTGAATGTGAAAGTATTTCCATGTCCTCATCCTTGACACGCCTTGTGGCATACACGCCGGCTTCCTTGAAGAAGTGCAAAGCATAGTCATCCATGTTCTTGGAACAGAATACCGCATTGGCACCAGTGTCAATGATCTTCTGGATGACCTTCCGGAAATTGGCCTTTTCCTGCTCCTTGAACTCGAAGAGCTGTTCTGCCTTGTCCACATGCAGCTTGGATTTGGTGGTGGTCTTGCTGAATGTGAGTTCTGTGTCGATGAGTGCGATCTTTGCATTCTCTATCCTGTGCGGCATCTCCAGATGCAGGGCTTCCTTCCTGATGGAAATACCGTTAATGAGCTCGGTATCGTCTATGGTTCCGCCGACTTCCTTTGCCAGCACGATATCGTCATCCACATTGACCTGCCCCTCGTTCTCTATGGCATATATTGCATCGACGCATATCTTTGCAAGATGTGAGCTAGCCATTTCAGATGCTTTGCCGGTGATAGAGGTCAATGCTATTTTCTCAAGCATTTCCCTGTCATCTCTCCTGACCTCAATGGCATACTCCTTCAGTACCTGAAGGGCTTTTTCGGTTGCCATGCTGTATCCCTTGACAATGGTTGTCGGGTGAATGCCCTGGGACATCAGTTCCTGTGCCCTTTCAAGCAGAGCACCGGCCATTACCACAGCACTGGTGGTGCCGTCACCAGCCATCTTTTCCTGTGTTTTGGCAACTTCCACGACCATTTTTGCTGTGGGGTGCTCGATGTCCATCTCTTCAAGGATGGTCGCACCGTCGTTTGTAAGAGTTATATCTCCCATGATGTTCACAAGCATCTTGTCCATACCCTTTGGACCAAGAGTCGACCTTACTATCTTAGCAACTGCCTGCGCAGATGCGATGTTAATTGACAATGCATCTTTTCCGGTAGTATGTTCTTTACTTGGATCGATAATTATTACGGGCTGACCGCCATATTGTCCTGCCATGCTTCCAGACCTCCAATAAACCAGATTGAATGAATGTTACTACATTTAGTATGAGTGAAACTAACTGTGAGTGGTTCTATAAAAACATTACGGATGCATGTCAGTTAACAGGAATTCAAAACCTTTAACATATAAAGAACACTTTTCAGACTATGCTCACTTTCATAGGACTGGGCCTTTTTGATGAAAAGGATATCTCTGTAAAGGGACTTGATGCCGTAAGAAATGCAGATATGGTCTTTTTGGAATCCTATACTTCGGTGCTCATGGGCACGACCATTGAGGGACTTGAAGAACTCTACGGAAAAAAGGTACACGTCCTCTCACGAGAAGATGTGGAGCAGTATCCGGATTGGATCAGGCATGCAAAGGATAAGAATGTCGTATTTCTTACAGGGGGGGACACCATGGTATCCACGACGCATGTGGACCTGCGACTGAGAGCCAGGGACGCAGGCATTGAGACAAGGCTCATCCACGGAGCTTCCATAGTATCGGCGATCTGCGGTCTTTCCGGCCTTCAGAACTATCGTTTCGGGAAGTCATCAACTATCCCGCACCTATATACAAGCAGCAGGGGCAGGACCATAATATCGGAGACTCCCTACGATACTATCAAACTGAACAGGGAGAACGATATGCATACACTGATCTTCCTGGACATCGACAGGGAAAAAGGGTACATGTCGGCAAACCAGGCAATGGAACTTCTCCTTGAAGTAGAAAAAAGAAGGGGCGATGGAATAATAGATAATGCTATTGCAGTTGGTATCGCGCGGGCAGGCTCACCGGAGCCCTGTGTCAAAGCAGGTTATGTACATCAGTTAAAGGAACACGATTTCGGGGGACCACTGCATATAGTCGTCATTCCGGCAACACTGCATTTCATCGAAGCCGAAGCGCTTGTTAAACTAGCGGGAGCACCGCCTGGGATCATGGGATCGATAGAAGACTGAACATATATTATTACGACATAATATAATTTCGGGGGGAAATATAATAATATACATGAAACATATAACCACAGACCATGAATTTGAGGGATGAAAAATGGTTCGAGGTTCAGTAGGCGTTATCTTTGGAGAGACAGGAACTCTGGAGTTCAAAGTGCTGGTGTCTGACAGCACTGCAGTTCACAGGGGCGCATATGTCAAGGCATGGCATGAGACCGATGGATGGGTACTTGCGCAAGTGATGAATATTACAAGATCCAGTGAATCTTTCACAATTGAAGAGGCAAAGGCGGGTCAGCGCAAGGACAAGAGTGACGACCGCATAGTAGCAGAGGTGAACGTGATCGGTACCCGGAACAGTGAGGGAATACTCCGGTCACCGGTCATACCTTTTAGTCCCGGAGACCTTATATACGTAGCCGATGAGGCACTTATCCGTTCGGTACTGGGTCTTCTTGGACAGGACATGAACATCGGCCTGCTAGAAGGCACAAATATCAAGGTCCAGCTGAGCGTTAACAGCCTTGTACAGAAACACTGCAGCATCCTTGCCAAGACAGGTAGCGGGAAATCATATACAGCTGCCGTCATACTCGAGGAACTGATAGAAAGGGACATACCGCTTCTTATCCTTGACCCCCACAGCGAGTATGCCTCACTCAGAACACAGGCACCTGAAGACACCGAAGCCTTCAAGAAATATGGTGTCACACCCAGATCCTATGCTGACAGGGTCAGGGTCTATACACCTGCTAACAGGGCCATAAACCCAGATGCAGACGAGGTCTTCCGCCTGAATGGCATGAACCTGACGGTCAAGGAACTTACATCAATATTCCCCGACAATTTTTCAACTACTCACACAGGAATCCTCTACGAGGCCATTCAGAGCCTGAGAGCCGAGATGGAGACCTATACCATTGATGACATCATATTTGCCGTAAGCAACGACAAGAGCAAGGCCAAGTGGAATGTTATCAGTATGCTTGAGTCCATTAAGGAAACGGACATCCTGTCACCCAACCCGACCCCTATAGAAGCGCTTGTACAGAAGGGGAAGGTTGCGATACTTGACTTTAAGGGAGTGCCACCCGACATACAGAGCATGGTCGTCGCACAGCTCTGCTCAAACCTTTTCGAAGCGAGAAAGCTGGACAGGGTGCCGCCCGGCATGCTTGTGGTGGAAGAAGCACACAACTATGCACCAGAAAAAGGATTCAGCAAGACTGTAAGTACGGACATCCTCAGGACCATAGCGTCCGAGGGCAGGAAGTTCGGCCTTGGCATGATGGTGATCTCCCAGCGTCCGGCAAGGGTCGACAAGAACGTCCTTTCGCAGTGTGGCACCCAGATCATCATGAAGGTCACAAACCCCAATGACCTCAAAGCCATCAGCAAAGGGCTTGAAGGTGTCAATTCATACGTTGAGGACGAACTAATGCGCCTGCCTCCGGGTGTTGCCATGCTTGTGAGCAATGATATCGAAAGGCCCATACTTGTTGACATAAGGATACGCAGGTCCAAGCATGGCGGTGAATCGGTCAACGTGCTCAAGGCAGCCCAGATGCCGACCGCCCCGCCTCCACCACCTGTGGCAAGTATTCCGGTGAAGGATGAAAATGAACA
>JAFGCK010000163.1 GCA_016932675.1 Methanosarcinaceae archaeon
ACAAACGAAGAAGCCCAGTACTTCATGGAGGACTTCGAGAAGACCGGTGCTCTTGAAAGAGCTGTTGTTTTCCTTAACCTTGCAGACGACCCTGCTGTGGAACGTATCATCACACCAAGGATGGCACTTACAGCTGCAGAGTACCTTGCATACGAGCACGACATGCACGTACTTGTTATCCTTACTGATATCACAAACTACTGTGAGGCACTCCGCCAGATGGGTGCAGCCCGTGAAGAGGTACCAGGAAGACGTGGTTACCCCGGTTACATGTACACCGACCTTGCATCACTTTACGAGCGTGCAGGTGTTATCAAGGGAAGGAAAGGATCAGTTACCCAGTTCTCGATCCTTACCATGCCAGGTGACGATATCACCCACCCTATCCCTGACCTGTCAGGATATATTACAGAGGGCCAGATCGTAGTTTCCAGGGAACTGCACATGAAAGGTATCTACCCTCCGATCAATGTACTTCCGTCCCTGTCACGCCTGATGAACTCCGGTATCGGTGAAAGAAGGACCAGGGATGACCACAAGGCAGTATCTGACCAGTTGTATGCAGGTTATGCAGAAGGCCGTGACCTCAGGGGTCTTGTAGCCATTGTTGGTAAAGAAGCGCTCTCCGAAAGGGACCAGAGGATCCTTGAGTTCGCTGACCTCTTCGAGGACAGGTTCGTCCGTCAGGGGAGAGATGAGGATCGTTCAATCGAGGATACCCTTACAATTGGCTGGGAAATCCTCTCCGAACTTCCTGAAGCCCTGCTCACCAGGATCGATAACAAATATATCGACAAGTACCACCCTGCTCACAAGAGCAACTGAGTCTGGAAGGTGAACCAACATGGGCGTGAAAGATGTAAAACCAACTCGTTCAGAGCTTATTGAGATAAAGAAAAAGATCAAGCTTTCCCAGAGTGGCCACAAGCTGCTTAAAATGAAGCGCGACGGTCTTATCCTTGAGTTCTTCGAGATCCTCGGCAAGGCAAAGGATGTCAGGACAGAGCTGGATGCCGCCTATGAAGATGCTTCCCGGGCGATAGGAATTGCATACGCTGTTGATGGTACGATCACTGTCAAATCAACAGCTTTTGCTCTTCAGAGCAAGCCGGAGATCGAGCTTGAAAGCCGTAACATTATGGGTGTCGTCGTTCCAAAGATAGAGTCATCCAGTGTCAGGAAGTCCATAAACGAACGTGGTTATGGTATTCTTGGTACCAGCGCATATACCGATGAAGCTGCTGATGCTTATGAGCTTCTTGTGGAGAAGATCATCCTTGCTGCAGAGATCGAGACTACCATAAAAAAGCTTCTTGATGATATCGAGAAGACAAAAAGGCGTGTCAATGCTCTTGAATTCAAGGTAATACCTGAACTTAAGGAATCAATGAACTTCATACAGCTCCGCCTCGAAGAGATGGAAAGGGAAAACACCTTCAGACTTAAAAGGATCAAAGGATAATAACTTTTTATGGACGATGGTCGGGAAGATCGATCCAATCTGGTCGATCGTTCTTTTATTAAACTGACCCGGCCTGAGAATCTCGCAAGGATACTCAGATGGGCATGGATTATTTCTTTATTGATGCTTGTGATGGGATATATCATCATCTATACGCAAATAAAGTATTTGCTGCCTTTTTAAAAATTTTTGCTTTTTTACATATCATCCCCGTTTCAAGGCCCTCAAGAAATCAAGCACTTTTTGTGCGTGTCCGTTGGTTCTCACCTTATCCCAGTTTGCGGCTATTTTACCTTCCGGGTCAATGAGATAAGTACTCCTGACGGTCCCCATATATTCCCTGCCATAGTTCTTTTTCATCCTCCATACTCCATACAGATGATGGATATCGGTACTCTCATCGGAAAGCAATGTAATGCCAAGTTCCTTCTTTTCCATGAACTTACGGTGTGATTCGATGCTGTCCTTACTTACTCCCAGTATTACCGCGCCCTCAGATTCAAACTCCTCTTTTAGTGCTGTGAAGTCCTGCGCTTCCCTTGTACACCCGGAAGTATTGTCCCGCGGATAGAAATACAGGACTACCCATTTACCTGTGTAATCCTTAAGGCATACGTTCTTTTCATTCTGGTCAGGAAGACAGAGTTCCGGTGCTTTCTCTCCCTCTGCTATTAGTGTATTCATTATCTGATCGCCAGATAATAATAGAACTTCCTGTAAAAAAAGGCAGTGGGTTGGCTTCGGTTAGATTTTGGGGGCAGAGTCGTAAGTCGAATTCGTATATTACCAACCCGATATATAGATGACTCTTGTGATATATAAAGATGGTTTATATATTGTATATAATACTATACTATTGTTAGATTATACAATATAGAGGCAATGTTCATTACTTTTAAGGTTGTTACTACCTTTGCCCAGGACCCATTAGAAAAGGCAGGAAAACGGATGGAAATCATCAGAATGGAGAATGTCTCTGTCACTGTAAAAGAAGAGCAAAAAAACAAGCTTATCTTTTCGGACCTCAATTTATCAGTGAATAAAGGTGAAAAGGTGCTCATCAGGGGCAGGTCGGGTATTGGTAAGACCACGGTCTTCAGGCTTATCCTGGGTTTCACCAGACCCTCAACCGGCGATATATACTTTGAGGGGGAGCATGTTGATCCCGGAAATATCTGGAACATCAGAAAAAGGATCGCACATATATCTCAGGACAGTGATATCGGTGAAGGTCCGGTGATTGCATTGTTCGAAGAGGTTTTTTCCTATGGGTCCAACCGGGATAAATTCAAACGAAATGACCTTAAGAACCTGCTTTCAGAATTCTCACTGCGGGAAGATGTCCTCAACAACAGGTTTGAAAACCTTTCCGGAGGAGAGAAACAGCGCATATCCATTATCATCTCCCTGATGATAAACAAGGACGTATTCTTCCTTGATGAGGTCACATCTGACCTTGATTCGGCTCTAAAGGAAAAGGTCGCTGAGTTTTTCCTGTCGAATCCGGAATGGACAGTCCTTGTTATATCCCATGATCCTGAGTGGGAACGCGGGGGTGTCCGAGTGATCGATTTTGCAAGTATCGTCTCAGGAACGGAGGTGAATGGACATGGCAGCAAATGATATTTCCATGCTGGGACTGCTTTTCTGCTTCATGCTTCTGCTCATCCCTGTTGGTATCAGCCATTACCTCAAACTTCAATTGATAGGCCAGACCCTGGAAAGTACTTTCAGGATGGCAGTTCAACTGACCCTTGTGGGTTTCTTTCTGACATTTGTCTTTGACCTTAACAGTGCGGTTCTGAACATCGCCTGGGTGATGGTCATGGTCATGGTGGCATCTCACACTGTCCTGAAGAACGCGGAACTGAAAATGCAGTCATTGATCGCTCCGCTTGCAATCTCTTTCGCAATAACGAATTTGGGGATGCTGCTGTATTTCAATGGTCTTATAATAGACCTGAAAGACGTCTTTGAAGCCAGGTATTTTATCCCCATAGCCGGCATGGTGCTTGGGAATTCCCTCAGGACCAATATAGTTGGCATCAACGATTTCAGCGGGCAGATACAGAGAAACGAGAACAGGTATCTTTCGAGATTGTCCCTTGGTGCCGAAAAATATGAAGCTCTTATGCCATATATGAGAAAAAGCCTCAGGAACGCTCTAAAACCAACGCTTGCTGATATGGCGACAATAGGCATAGTATTCCTTCCGGGCATGATGACCGGTCAGATACTGGGGGGCTCCAGCCCGCTGCTCGCCATCGAATACCAGATAACCATAATGATAGCGATCTATGTAACAACGGTCATGAACGTGGTGCTGGGCATACTCATACTGATGTACCGGGGTTTCGACGAATATGGTATGTTCAAAAGGAGCATGCTGAAAAAAGAGTGAATATCTTCCCTTTTTCGTCAAATGAGATTGGTCAGGACCAGAAGTATCCCTACAAGGACTATACCCAGGGATAGTATCAGTATCATATACAAGGCAAGTTTCAAGTCTTCATCCATATACACATGTTATGTTTTTTCCATAATTAATTTTGTGTTCCTTGATGAACTCAATGGATATTGCCTGTCAGGTTCACTCCGACAACACCCAGGATTATCAAAAAGAGGGATATCACTTTCAGCAAAGTGACAGGTTCATCGAAAACAGTGATCCCTATCATTGAGATCAATGCCACACCAAGTCCTGCCCAGATGGCATAGGCAACACTTACATCTATTCTTTTCAGGGCTATTGTGAAGGATACGAAACTTATGCCATAGAATACGAAGATCATTATGGATGGCAGGATCTTAGTAAAGCCATCAGATAACTTCATACAGGTCGTTCCGCATACCTCAAAACAGATTGCCAGTGCAAGAAACACATAACTCATTTAATTCACCCGGGAATTTCAAATGTATATCCCATGTCTTATTACCTTCCTGAATAAAAACATAGGGAATTTCTGATCGTTTATATGCTGGAGCCGGCAATCCATGCCAAACACGGGCATCTGAAAAAGGTTGTCTGCGGGAAGAGAAGAGAGATAGCCCAGCATGCCGATTACATCCTGCTGCTCTATGGATTGTGTGGCAGTGTGCCTGGCAAAGTTAAAGAGGACTTCCGTTCCAATCCCTGTGCTGTATGCATTCTGAAAGAATACAATGGGGACATTATGGATGACTGTATCGAAGCAGTGCCCTGAGGCAGGGCAGCGTATCCTGAGAAGTTGAAAAGTTTCAGTTGCATCGGGACTCTCTTCATGACATCCCTGTGGGCAGCCCACTGGCATGAGATATCCGTCTTGGCTGAGATGACACCCAACCCTGACAACACAAAGCTTTCAAAATTCGTTTTTGATTGGGCTATAAGAACGTAGCCAGACTGGATATCGGCATCTGCTATGAGAAGGACTTCGACCCGGTGGTAGAGGAATTTGCACGGCTCTTGGGCTTCTGCGTGATAGAAATGAAGACCAGCACGGACCTGATCAGCAGATGTTACGGGGATCTGTGTGGAGAGGTAAGGGGCTGAGATCATAAAGATTTTATGAAAACTGTTGTCAGAATACTGGGAAACACTGAAAATTACTTGAAGCCAGATCGTCCGAAAAGCCCTTCAAGGTTCCGGAGTTACGATCTATACTGCCGAATTCAGGTCCTAATCCAGATATTCATCCCTGCGGGGGGAGAATACTTCTAAAGCTACAGAATCCTCCAGGATCTGCGCACTGTGTGATACACTGCCGGGGATGTTCCATGAGTCTCCAGCCCTAACCTCGTGTTTTTCATTCCCTATGGTGAGCAGCATCTTTCCCGAAACCATGTAGCCTGTCTGCTCATGGATATGCTCGTGTGCGGGGAGCATGCTTCCTTCCTCCAAGATGAATTCCGTCATAAGTGTCTTCTCTCCATAGACAGTTGTTTTCATCATGATGCCCGGGAGTACTTCCTTATAGCCTGCTTTGTTGTGCTTGCTGAACATAGAAGGATTTTACACCTTCAGTCAATTTATTCTTTTTCATTCTAACTGAACACTGCCAGCCCTGGAATCTTTTTTCAATATTATAAGGCATTATTTATATAGTTACCATCAGACATGTAAAAAACTGAAGGGGATGTTATACAGGGTTGTCTGAGAGAAGAATACGAAGGAACTGCAAAAAGATCAGGATTTGTTCTTCGCATCCACAAACG
>JAFGCK010000164.1 GCA_016932675.1 Methanosarcinaceae archaeon
CCGTGGGGATTTTACTTTTATTTTGATCTGGAAATGGCTCTGTAGAAAAACCCATGCTACAATCTCAACTGCGGGCAGATGACAGTATTAAAAGTATACACCACTTTACAACATCATCCAAACTTCTTCAACAATTCGGAATATACCTTTTCGGTATTCACAGTGGATACGTTAAGCTCTTTCCCGTAACGGATCAGTGTCCCTCCGAACAGGTCACCTTCGTTTATTTTTCCTTTCAGCTCCACATCCCTCTGGAAGGAGGTTCTGGTTTCATATGGGAATCCCTTTGCTTTTGAAAATGAGATATCCACAATATCGTTGTCCAGAGGGATATCTAACTTTCTGGCCATTGCTTTGATCTCGGCCATTACAGACCCTGTCAGCCCGCTCAGTTCAGGGCTGTCCAACACCTCGCCCAGTGTCTTTCCATACGCAGCCGTTACCAGTCCGAATGCGGCTATGAACATATATTTTGACCATATCGATATCTGGACCGGGCCTTCCCATTCAAAGTCGATCGATGAATCATTCAGCAATGATAACAATGCCTCCGGATAAAAGTCAGGATACATAGGATCCTTTCCCAGTGATACCCTGCAACTGCCACCTTTCTGGTAAATAACCCCGGGGCTTTCAATATGAGTGCCGACATAAACACAGGAAGGAAAAACCACTCCTTTATTAAGTTGCTTTCTTATCCTTTCATAGATGTCAACACCATTCAATAATGGAAGAATGACAGTCTTTTCACCGGATATTTCCGCAATCTGGTAAATTGCGTTTTCCAGGTCATATGACTTAACCGATAATACGATAATATCGCATATCGGCAGATCACTGACATTATCCGTGCACAGCTTCGGAGAAACGTTTATCAGCTCCTCGCCTCCGGATTTTTTCAACGTCAGACCCTGTGAATTAATGGCATCCTTATGAGGACCCCGCGCAACAAAGAAAATATCGTGCTTTCCACTGAATTTTTTCGTCACAAGAGCACCAAAGTATCCTCCGACCCCTCCAACTCCGAAAAAACAGATTTTCATAAGCCTGCACCCATTATTTTTCCCATTGTTTTTTGTACATACATTGTTCACCCTTGCTCAAATAACTATCAGCGAGCAGTGAGACAGGCAAGCTCAGATGATCTTCGGGCAGATATCATTCATGATACATTCCCTACATTTAGGACCCACCGGCCTGCAAACATTCTGTCCGAACAGCACCATAAGACCGTTGATATCCTTCCAGTCCTGTTTTGATACCAACTTCTCAAGCTCCTTCTCAGTTTCATCCGGGTCGGACGTGTCAACCAGGCCCATCCTGTTCGAGATCCTGTGCACATGGGTATCCACTGCAATGACATCCTGCCCGAATCCATAGCCAAGCACGCAGTTGGCAGTCTTCCTGCCCACACCGGGGAGTTTTAGAAGCTCGTCTATGCTGTCCGGAACAACACCGCCATAATCCTGCAGGATGATTCTTGAGATATCGATGATCCGCTGTGCCTTTACCCGATAGAATCCCACGTCCCTTATCAGATCCTGTACTTCATTCACATCTGCTCCTGCCATCTTTTCAACCGTTGCGAACACGCTGAAAAGCTTCTGAGTTGCCGGGATGGTCACATCATCGCGGGTGCGCTGGGACAGCACGGTGGATATCAGAAGATAGAATGGGTCCTTATTGACATGGGAATAGCCACCGGGATATAATTTCCTGAGGCGAGAGAGCACTTCATCCACGTACATAAGAACATAGATAATAGAACAAAATATAAACGGTTTTCGTGAACTGCAAGCACAGGAACCAGGCCCCTGATCCAGAGAGGCTGCAGCTTTTGCCTGTTCAGTGCTGCTTCCCGGGTGCCGGACTATGGGTAATAGCATGGAAATCTTACATGCACGATGGTCCCCGAGCCTTCTTCGCTCTCGATCCATATCTCGCCGCCATGCGCTTCCGCGATCATCTTGCTTACATATAATCCCAGTCCGCTGCCACCATACCTTCTTGCCATGGAACCGTCTATCTGGTAGAAACGCTTGAAGATATTCGTGAACTCCTCCTTAGGAATGCCTATGCCGCTATCTTTGATCACAGCATGCACATGAGCATCGTCCCTGAAGGCCATTATCTCCACAGTACCGCCCTGCGGGCTGAACTTGATAGCGTTATCCATAAGGGAACGGAAAAGGTATGGCAGATATTCCACATCGCCCTTCATCAGTGGAAGACCCTTTTCGAAAGAGGTTGTTAGAACAATCTGCTTTTCTCCGGCCTTGAAGGAGAAGTATTCAGCCACCCTCCTGAGACTGTCCTCTATCCTCACGGGATCAAACCTGTAATTGACATTCCCGGACTTCACAATGCTCATGTAAATAAGGGAATCAAGCAGGAAACTCAGGTGATCGTACTTATCCAGCACATTTTTCATGGCATTCTTCTGCTTTTCGTTAAGAGGACCCAGTACCTCATCATGCACAAGTTCATTGTAGCCCTTGATGGATATGAGCGGGGTCTTGAGCTCATGGCTCAGGTTGGAAATGAACTCGTTCTTCATCCTGTCCAGTGATTTCAGGGCTTCGTTTGCCTTTGAAAGATCTTCGGTGTATTTGCTGATGGCCTCTTCAGCTTTTCTGCGTTCGCTGATGTCGCGGCCGTTACTCAGCATGGCAGGGTTCCCATTATAATCTATAATCTTGACACTCATCTCCACTGGAAGCCTGGAACCGTCTTTTTTGACAAAGAGAGTCTCAAACATATCATGTCCCTTTTCCATGACAGATGCAGTATTTTCCATGCAACTGTCCCTGTATTCAGGAGCAACAAGATCGTTCTTTGACAGTCCAAGGAATTCCTCCCGGCTGTATCCAAGCATATTGCAGGCTGCATTGTTCACTTCCAGGATGGCACCATCAGAACTAAGGATTATGACCGCATCCACCGAGTTCTCAAAAAGTGTCCTGAACTTTTCTTCAGAAGCCTGTATCTTTTTCTCGGCACTCCTGTGCCTGGTGATATCCAGGCCTGAGCTCAGAACCGTTGTTATTTTGCCAGAAGGGTCCCTCATATATGAATTCTGCCATGAGAGAAGCTTTTTTTCTCCGTTCTTCGTAAAGATACAGTTCTCGAAGTACTCAACCGAATCCAGGTCGCCATTCAATATCCTGTTGAAAACTTCCAGCATCTTTTCCCTGTCTTCCGGAAGGATAACAGTATCGAACCAGTTAGAACCGATCAGCTCATCCTCTGAATACTCCAGCTCTTCACAGCACTTCGCATTGGTAAGGACGATGTTTCCTTTTGGGTCCAAAGCAACGATCATGGAACCGGCAACTTCAAGATACTTTCTTGCCCTTTCGCTTTCTGCCAACAGCCGTTCATGCAGGTCTTTACTCTTTATGAGATTCTTCGCCCTGGTGAGCAGCTCCACCCTGTCAATGGGCTTTGTAAGGAAATCATCTGCTCCTGCCCTGATGCTTTCCAGAATATCATCTCTTGAGGAAAGGGCCGTGACAATTACCACAGGAACGAAGCAGGCCTCTTTTGACGATTTTATGCGCCTGCATGTTTCATAGCCGTCTATGCCGGGCATCATGACATCAAGGACAATAAGATCTGCTTTTTCCTCATCCAGAAGCTTAAGGGCTTCCCCACCGCTAAAAGCAGTCAGGACATCATATTCATTGACCAGCTGGGCTTCCAATAGATGGACATTGACGGGGTCATCATCTACAACCAGGATCCTGGGCCTGTACTGTTCAGTCATGCGAAGAAACCAATTCTATTTTTCGGAAGAAAGTGTATTGCATAATCATTTATTGCAATATCAATAATAATAAAATTATATAATAGACTTGCTTCCAAATAATTGTTCGATCTTAAATAAATATTACGGACCAAGGAAGTATTGCAATTATATAAAGGTAGCCTTCGGGATAAGAGATATAAATTCCATAATTTCTTAATAGTCACAGAGTAATAGTGAGATGATGCTGGAAAATTTGCTGACGACACTATCTGACTATGCATACATGAGTCTTTTTGTAACGAGCTTTTTAGCATCGACCATACTTCCCCTGGGTTCGGAAACGCTTGTGGTCCTGCTTATACAATCGGATTTTGACCTTGTTGCGGTGGTAATGGTATCCACGTTTGGGAACTACCTGGGAGCATGCACTACCTATTACCTGGGTTTTAAAGGCCGCAGCGATATTATAGAAAGGTATTTTTCAATATCCGGGAAACAACTTGAAAAAGCTGACAGATGGTTTGGCAAATATGGGCCCTATTTGCTTCTGCTCACCTGGCTTCCCTTTATAGGAGATGCCATCACTGCATCCGGCGGGCTTTTAAAACTTGATTTTAAGGTATTCTCCATTTATGTGTTCATCGGAAAATTCCTGCGTTACTTTGTAATTTCATATATGGCCCTTAATCTGTGACAGCGTAAGATCAGGAACAGAGAATGCGCGATCCGGAATGGTTGATTTTTTAGACAGGTTTATATATCCGAAGAACAATATTCCTGCAATTATATATAATAATAGTGAATATATTGGACTGATTTTGAAATGGCACAAATCGAACTGGACCAGAAAACACTTATCAAGAACTCGGTGTTGATACCAATTGCATTTATAGCAGGTACACTTATTGCAATAGCTGCGTACAGCTATTTTCCCCCGACAACTGCCCTGGCAGCAGTATTCGGCTGCGCTATCATAATATCACTTCTGACATACGCATTGCTGAAGCCAATTTCAAAATAAAGATAACACCCTGAGATGCGACACTTTTATAGCCTTGCATAGTATCTATACTCTAGCCGGGCTCGTGGTCTAGCTGGTCATGACGTCGCCTTCACACGGCGGAGGTCCGGAGTTCGAATCTCCGCGGGCCCACTACTTGTTTTACAATCCCTTGACTTGTCTGCAACATCGTTTTTGCGGTATTAGCGCAGCGAAATATCTCGAGTCGCGCTCCAGAAGCGAGATCGGGGTTCTGAATCTCCGCGGGCCCACTATTTAATTCCAACGCTTCCAAAATCGATTCTAACTTCTGTTCTAGCGCATCAATGCACTTAGAGTCATCCTCTGATTGCGCAATTGCACTTGTAGGATTGCACAACGGTTGTGTAATATCACCATCAAAGTCTTCGTCCGGATACAAGACAAACACTCGCCTACCCTTGTATTAACCCTCGTAGATGTGTACGGTATCACCTGCTTGATAGAGGTGATCCTCAGGTAATCTTATCAAAGGGTACGTATGTCGTTCATTAATTTTATGTTTTTATACCTTTGCTTTTCCAATCGTTTCCATACTATCAACTATTGCGCAATTTTATTTAATTATTGTATAATGGGCAGGCACCTGTGACGGTGGGCAGTGCACATTGCCTCAATAAGTTGAAGCAGGCGAAAGAGGCTTACACAAAGATTACTGGAAGGTTTGCAACTTAAGCTCGCAATCATACGAAACAAAGAATCATGGATCGGGCTTACACGTAAACTATATATAAAATCTGGATGGATTCCTCTCAGAAGGTGATGAGGTCCACCTTGACTTTTAGGTCAAAACCGCTTATGCTGATGACTTCTGCA
>JAFGCK010000021.1 GCA_016932675.1 Methanosarcinaceae archaeon
AGAAATACATCACCAAGGAAGAAGGATTTGACAGGCTTTCCGAAATTGGAAGCGAAGGTCTTGAACTGGCAAGTATTTTGAACCTGGACTGATACTGCAGACTATATACAGATCCATCAAAGCCGGGTGGACTATTTTCACACACATTTGTAAGGGAATATAGTTGACATAGGCGAATGTTATGGAACCTTTGGTCTGAAACTGATCATATCCCCACAGACTTAGAGCCTGATGGCTTATTTCCCATCCCTGTGAGCTAAAAGAGAAGTGCTGTCTTCCCTGAAGTCACATACCGGTAGACAAAAAGTTCATTTGCCGGCGTCTTCGCCCAGCATCGATACGCAGGCCTCTCTTCCTGCAAGCTGGCCCATCCGGTAAAAGTTCCTGACATCGGCACCGAAATTATCTATAAGAGTGTCTATCAGTCTGAAACTCTCTGACATCTTCCTTTTCTGACCTTCCTCTTCTTCCGGCTGCAGTCCGGAGAGGTACTCCTGTACAATGCCATCAAGCATCCCCTTAAAATGCCACTGTGGAGCTTCCTTCGGAGTGACCCTTATGGAAGCCTGATATGCTTTCATTGCCATGTCATATTTTTTAAGCCCTAACAGGGCAATCACCTTTCCAGAGATGGATTCCAGATCATCGGGATCTTTACCCAGCAGGTCATTGAAAACATTGACAGCTTCCTCAAAGCTTTTCTGTTTATTGAGCAACATCCCCTCATACCTTTTCAACTGAACATCATCACTGAATTTACTCTCAGCCTCTTTCAGAGTCTCTATAGCCTCCTCGTTTTTGCCCAGCATACTGAGAACCATGGTTGTCTGGATCAAACGCTCCTTTTCGTCCTTGATCTGCATAAGGAAAGCTTCAGCAAAGCCAATGCCACGTTCTGTCCTGCCCAGTGCATGATATGTCATGACTATCTGGTAGAGATTATCCATGCCTGGGGCTTTACTGAAACTTTCTTTCAGTTTTCCCAGCTCGGCCAGAAGGAGTTCTTTTTTATCTGTACTGTCGTTCATGAATGAGTATTGGAGATTTCTGCTTTAATATCTTGCGAAGATCGGCACGGAAGTATTTCCAACAGGTATCCGGGAAGAGAACGATGATCGCGCAGGACCACATCTGCACCGGATAACTTATCTGCAGATACGTAGGTGGGCACAGCTATGCAATAGAGTCCGGCATTTTTTGCGGCCTCCACTCCCATTGGCGCATTCTCGATAACGATACACTCGCTCTTTTCTATATCCAGCATTTCCACAGCCCTTAGATAGGGATCAGGAGAAGGCTTGCCTTTAAGTACATCATCACCACAGACAACGACCTCAAAGATATCCGGGAAGAACTCATTCAATAAGCGATCCACTGTGACCCTTTCAGAACCAGTGACAATGGCCAGTCTGAAAGATCTTTTCAATTCTTTCAGACAATCACCCATGCCATCAAATGGCCTCACATCTCCCAGCCGGGAAAATATCTCCACTTTCCTGTCCAGTATAATATCGTAATATTCATCTTTGATTTCCCTGCCGGCCCTGTTAAAAAGCAACTTGAGACCCTGGAGATGGTTCGCACCTTCGATCTCATATACATCATCCCTGCTGATCTGTATGCCCCATTCGTCACATACCTGAACCCAGGCATCGGCATGATACGACATGGAGTCCAGCAGTACGCCATCCATATCGAATATCAGTGAACTCAACATAAAAAGTAAATGAAAGCTATGCACAATAAAGATTGCGATTTCATAGCCCGCTGTTCGAACCAGACTATTCGGAACCGGTTTCGTTTACTAATACAGACCCTTGCTCATCTTCATACCACCTGTCAGGAAGTGTGTAGTCAAGCGTCTCGCTGTAGCTTTCCGGCAGGAAGAATGTAGTACCCCTGTCCTGGAGGGATTCCACAAAGCCAGGATCAACTGACTGCAATTTCTTGTGCAGCGCTTCAGCCTTATTATAGTCACCCAGACGATAGAGAGCGAATTCCTTGTTATACAGCACAGAAGGGCAATCCGGGTCGATCTGCAGTGCCCTGTCATAGCATTCAATGGCACCCTCCACATCTCCCCTGATATTCAGGATGAAACCCTTATTGTACCATGCTGTGATGCAATCTGGAGCAAGCTCCAATGTCTTGTCGTAGTAGTAGACCGCACCACTGCTGAGCATATAAGCTAGCATTGCTTTATAATAATATGCTGATGCGCTCTGCGGGTCTATGGATATGGACTTATCGAACATGCTGGATGCATTTGCCAGGTCACCCTTGAGATAACAGGCGAATCCCTTCATATTCCATGCAGCAACATTGCCTGGTTCCAGTTCAGTGATCCGGTCAAAGGTACTGGCAGCCTTTTCATGGTCACCTTGCCTCTGGTATGCAAGGCCCAGTCTGAACAGGCCGGCAGTATCCTCCGGGTCCAGGTCCACCATGCGAACATAATAATCGACAGCTTCATCATAATTGCCCAGTTGTTCGCATGCCTGCCCCTGGAACATGAGAACTGTAGTGTTTGAAGGATCATGTTTCAGGAATTGTTCGAAGGATTCCAGTGATTCCTCATATCTGGTCACCTGGTAGGCAGCAAAGCCTCTCCTGTACCATATATCCATATTCTGAGGGTCATCCTCTAAGATAGCATCATATGATTCCAGGGACTCTCCATACATGCCATGCCTGTCGCTGGCATAGGCCTTTGTGTACAGAGCCTTTGTGTTGGAAGGGTCCTCTTCAAGCACTTTCTCAAAGGCCTCTATGGCAGGGATATCGTCACCATGGTTATAATGCAACATGCCCTTCATGTACCATATATTCGTATTATCAGGATCCAGTGATATTGCCTTTTCATAGGAGCTGATGGCTTCTGCATATCTCCCATCCTTATCGAGTGAAGATGCTTTGCCGGCCCATGCTGTACTGGACCCGCTATTGAGCAATATGGCCTTCTCGTAACAGAGGACAGCATCCTGCGGGATTGACATCCTGTTAAGAAGATCGCCTTTTGCAACCCATACATCGTCAAATGTCACCACCACGCCCAGTATGTCGCTACTGTCCACGCTTTGCCAGCCACTGCCCGATGTTCTCAGAGGCATCTCACCATTCCATGTCAACAGTGCATTGGGGAAAAGCACTTTACCATTTACGACGCCCGATAAACCTGCCCTTTTCGCAAATGCATGATCAGAAGTGCCTTCACCATTGATGAATCCAGGATCTGCGTTCAGACGTGACTTTGCAGCTGAATGGCCAGGCTGTAGCTCAAGCACTTTTTCGTAACATACCACAGCTTCATCGTACCTGCCAAGATCATCAAGTGCTTCAGCCTTTGCGAACCATGCCTGAACAAGATCGGGCTGAAGCTCGATCACTTTGTCATAGCATACAATGGATTCTTCATACTTTCCTGAACTTTCAAGACCCACTGCTCTGGCGTACCAGGCAGCTGTGAAGTTAGGTTCGGCATCTAAGGCCTTTGAATATGAACCTATGGCATTATTATGTTCACCGAGCCTGTCATAGACCTGTCCAAGTTCATACCATGCACGAGCACAGGAAGGGTCAGCTTTCAGGGCCTGTTTGTATGCAGTTACAGAACTGTCATACTCTTCCATTTCATCCAGGGCAACAGCCTTCTTGTACCATACAACGGCAAACCCCGGTTCCTCGGACAGCACCCTGTCGTAGGCATCAACCGCTTCCTCATACCTGCCCAGGCGATCAAAAGCAAGACCCTTGTTGTACCACAGGGAAGATGATTCGTAAGAGAACCCGGGATCCTCATTGTATACAGGCATAGCAGCAATATTTGAAGCAAAGATGGTGCTCACAGGCGTGGTGTCCGGACCCTGGCCTGCATCGTCCTCTTCCACTTGCAATGCCATGTCATAGGCCTGGATGGCTTCGTCATACTTCCCAAGCTTATCCAGCAGGGTGCCCTTCCCGGACCATGCTTCCCTGTTATTGGGTTCATATGACAGAACCTGGTTGTAAGCATTCAGAGCGTACTGGTATTCTCCCATTTCCTCGAAGATCCGGCCCATTCCAAACCATGCCTGGGTATCATACCGGTCAATGGAAAGCAACCGGTCATAGTATTGTATAGCCAGTTCCGAATTATTGAGCTTTTCCTGCACCTGCACCATGCTCCAGAGGGCATCTTTATTGGCAGGGTCAAGCTCTGTCACCCTGCCATAACAGTAGCTGGCATTATCCAGGTCACCCAGTGCTTCATACGCAAGACCGCTTTCATACCAGAACACCGTATTGTCAGGTTCTATTGCAAGGATGATCCCATAGATATCAAGTGCTTTATCATATCCTCCACTTTCACACAGGCGGGATGCACGTTCATGCAGCTCAGATGCATGTCTGGAACTGATCCCGATGACCCTGTCATAGGAAGAAAGAGATTCATTGAACATACCAAGCGCCTCAAAGGCCACAGCCTTATGGTACCAGATAGTAGCTTCCCTTGGATCAAAAGATAGTGTTACAGCTTCTTCAGAACCATCCCCATCCGTGAGCATGAAACTGCCGACATCGAATACGTTATCGTGATCGGGGTCATTACCGTTCCTGAGGGAGACCAGGGACATGTCATAGGACCCAAGTGCGCTTTCATGGTCCCCCATTGCAGAAAGTATCAGACCTTTTTTGAAAAGCGCTTCAGTGGATGCGGGATATTTTTTGAGAAGGACATCATTGGCCTTTACGGCTTCCTCATACCTTCCCATCAGAAACAGCGTAGAGACCTTATTGTCTAGGGCTTCATAGTCATCAGCATCGATCTCCAGAGCCTGATCATAACAGGCAAGGGCTTCAGCATAAGTTCCGTTTTTTGTGAGAGCAACAGCTTTCGAGTTGATATCGTTTGCATCCTGATTCAGGGTTACAGCCGCAGGGCACAAGAACGATGTTGCGATGATCAATAACGTTAAACTTAGAACATACTTTTCTGTTTTCATATACGTCATCGTGTTTTGTGTTGATGTGAAGTGGTTAAGCGGTGATGTGACTTATACTATATACATGTAACGAACATTAGTTACTTTTTTGAGACCAGAGACCTGCAATCTCAAAAGGTATACGACAACAACCTCAGATATTTTTACCCACGATAGTTACTGGCAGCAAGAATAAAAATATTTTTGTTAACATCCATTATATAAAATAATAAAACATACTTGCTATTTTTAACGGAACCTGCATAAAATCAAACCTGTAAGAGAAAAATGGCCAGAAAATATAATACCATGGGAGATGTTGTTTTGACCTGTACTATAAAAAACCAGATTCAGAGTAACATCCTATGTCCAAGCGATCAAGAGATATGGCAGTAAGGCACCTTAGCAGAGGGGTGTCCTTTATTGAGAAAGGGTTGAATGCAGATGCGATCGATGTCCTGGAGCAAGCAGAAAAAGATGCCAGAAATGCAGATTTCCCGGAGATCCTCTCAGGTGTACTGCAGACATATGCCGACCTTCTGCTGTCCGAAGGACGGGAAGAAGAAGCCATCGGGAGATATACAGAAGCTGAAGAGATCATTATCGAACTCTCCCGGAAAGGATACGATACAACCGAGCAACTTGCAGGCATATCTGGCAATATTGCCCAGATCCTTGAAAAGAAGGGAGACAGGTCCAAAGCCATGAAAAAATATGAGGCTTCGGCGGACATGTATGATAAATTGCTGGAAAATGACAGGAATAACCTGACTTACAGGTCAAATGCCGTTTCCACGCTGAATAACCTGGGTGCCCTGCTTGCCGAAGAAGGAGAACATGAAGCTGCACAGAAAAGTTTCCAAAAAGCCCTTGATCTGATAGAAGATGGTCCGGCGGACGAAAAAGAAAACATTCCTTTCCTTTTAAAGAAAGCAACGATACTTGGGAATCTCCTTGACCTTGAAACAGATACAGAACAGGTTAAAGACAGCGGGGGTAAATACGGGCAGCTGATAGAGACATACAGGAAGATCATCAGTATGGGCCCTTCAGAAAGGTCCTGCCAGAAAAGATTATCCATGGCACTTATCACATACGGGGACATCATGGCGCTTGATGGCATGAAAGAGACATCGAGAGAAATGTATAAAGAGGCAATCGATATCCTGGAAAGGCTCTGCCGGGAAAAGGAAGATGAGAATGAATGCGCTCTGATGAAGGTATCTGCCCTTAATAAGATCGCTTCCTACTTCACCGAAAAAGGATATACCGAAAGTGCAAAGAACAGCCTCATAAAGGCCCTGGGCCACCTTGAGGTGTTGCTTGAAGAATACCCCCTGAACCCTGAGAACCTTTCAGGAACAGTCGCTGTACTGAGCGAGTTCAATAAGCTTGTGGAGGTTGAGGAGGCATCTGAATCCAAAATTACCTGCTACGGACTCATTGAGCGATTATCGGAAAAACTTCTTGCGATCAACCCGTCCAGCCCCCCATACAGGCTGAATGTTGCTTTTTCACAGAACATCAAAGGAAGGACACTGGCTGAGCTTGATCGGAGAAAGGAAGCTGTTTCCGAGCTTACGAAGGCTATTGATACCGCATTGGATATCCCTGAGAACGATACGGAAGCCAGCTACTGTCGCGCCGCGATTTCCCTTATCAGGGACCTTGGACTTCTTGCCGATGGAATTGAGAATATACAGGAAAAACTCGGGATCTATGGAAGCGTATTAAAGCGGCTTGAAGGACTTGCAGACATATATCCGGAAAACAGCTCCATAAAAGCCGATATTGCGGATGTGCTGGAAAAGATAGGCAAAAATATGCTTGAAAAGAAGGATTACGATGGTGCAGATCTTGTTCTTGCTGAGACTGCAGCGATCTATGATGAGCTATTGTCACTTGAAACTGATAATGAGGAATACACTGTAAAACTGTCATCCGTTCTGCAGTCAGCGGGAAAGCTCCGGCGGGGAATGAAAAACCAAAAAGGTGCTCTTGAGATATACCTGAGGCTTTTCAGAATGACACCGGCTGATGAGGAACACGGGAAGAGGCTGGATTCTGTGCTCACTGAAATGGAGAACTCAGTTCCGGACACAGGCAGCAGGGAAGAATTGCTTGCAGTATATGAAGAACTGGCCGGGATAAGGGAAGAATTGCTTGAAAAGGAACCGGACAATGAACAGTACTGTCACAAGCTGTGCAAACTGCAGGAAAAGATAGCAGATACCCTTATTGACAGCGGACGTAGCGGTGAGGGTCTGGAAATACTGTGCTCCCTGCTTTCAACCCGGAGCCAGAGCTCATACCATCTCAAGGTGATCGATACCATAAAGAGATTCAGGCTGTCCATCAGAGAAAAAGATAGCACTGAAAAGGCCATCAGTGATCATATCCTCTTGCTGAGAACCTATGACAGACTGACCGATATGGAGCTTGCAGATGCACAGATACACATGGACAGGGCCGGCGTACTTGAGAGGCTTGCTCTCCTGCATGATGAGAGCGGTTCTCTCGAAAAAGCAAAGAACAGTTACATGTCAGCTCTTTGTGCATATGAGGAACTGCATGCTTCTGAACCCTATGACGATTCATTACTGGTTAAAACAGGGAACCTCAAATGCAGGCTTGCATCCCTGCTTACGGATATGGGCAGGGCGGGCGATGCAAAACAGATGTTCAGGTCATCATACGATGATTACGACGTGCTCCTTGAGCATAAACCTTCTTATATACCATATCATGAGAATGCGGCATACATACTGAACAACCTCGGGTACCTGCTTCTTCAAGAAGGACATTTCAGTGAAGCAAAGCCATTGTACGAAAAAGCCCTCAGTATATATGTCCATATACTTGATTGCGAACCCGATAACATATCATGTAAAGCAAATGCTGCCTGCACACTGGATAATCTTGGTTACATCCTGGAGAACATGGGAAGAGAAAACGATGCCATGTGGATGTACGAGAAAGCAAGAACGCTGAAAGGCGACAGTAATTGAATGTAGTGGCAATGTTTCCATATCCCGGACAGGAAACTACGCAGAAAGATCGAAAATGAATGATTGAAAATAGTACCTGTACCCGGTTCCATGGGTATAAAAGAATTACCACATCAAAAAGGGATATTCCCTTTTTACCGGAGGAATTTGTGGTAATTCTCACTTATTGACAATAACCCGACTATCGACAATAACCCGTACATTCCGGCAGTGCCGGAATGCAACTCCACCATCGCTCATACTCCGTTTTAAACCGCTCATACTCCAGATTTTTGCATTTAGCAAAGAAGGACCAAAGGCAAAGCCTGCGTTCTCAGGGGAACAGGGAGGGGACTTTGCCAGGGTTGCTTTCTTTCTTTTTTGCGATAGAGGTCCACATCGTACCTATAGGGGATTGTTCATTGCAGAGAACCTGTTCCATCAGGTTTGTCCCTGCAATCAATAGTATTTTAACATACTATTTAAATATATCTATACTTTTATATATAATCATTATTATTATCATGATGGCTTTGCAGTGGATAAGCAGCATTGAAA
>JAFGCK010000022.1 GCA_016932675.1 Methanosarcinaceae archaeon
AAATGGTTTAAGCCGGAGGGGGCTGCCCCTGGTTCTCATGAACCTCTATGTCCGGTCTTCTGAAACCGGGTCGGTGTTCTTTGAAGACATTCTGTGGATGTGCCTGTGCCCTGCGACCGCGACTTTAAGATACACATAGACGAAGACCGAAAACCATACGGGGAAGAGGATGTAACCTGCATAGTCATGCATCTGCCACATCGCTTCCGAACCGAAATGGTAATTGGCAGCCAGCAGCAGGACCAGGCGCAGGATGTTCTGTAAAGAGGTGCCCAGCAGCCCGAAAAGGAACAATGGAAGGATATGTCTGTTGCGCGGCTTTATATCTATAAGCATCAAAGAAAAGATGGTGATGAATATGGCAAGAGAGGCACTGCCCGAACATCCTGCGTCGATATAGATCATATCCCTGATGCCCTGTGCATTGACGATACTGATCAGCTGTCCCTGCTGAGCTACAGGATATATCAGATCTGCTGCATTTGCTGCCAGGCGGGCAGTGATAAATGCATAGCTATTACCAAGTGTTTCATTAAGGATCACGGGTATGGAAATTGAAAAACCATAGACAAAGAGCAGCAGCGCTGGCAGATATGCAGCCGGGCCAAAGAAAATGATGAATACACCGATAAAGGTAAGGAGTATGCTGAATATCATAAAAGCCGGTTCATAGGACAATGGCATGAAGATGGATATGGCCGCAATAAACACGCCTGCGAGCACATAGGCCGGGTCTGCGGACAAAGGAGCATTCTTTATCTGTGCCAGGAAGACATCCTTCTTGAGACATCCAAATACCAGGCACAGTCCCAGGATCACGAAGGGATAGGCTGCAGATTCATGCGGCTGGAAAGAGCCGCTTATTAAAAAGAACGATCTGATCAGCACGATGGCTATAGAAATAGTGATCCATGCCAGAAAATTGTTTTTCATGCTTCCAGGACCCCGTATCCTGCTTTTGTATTCTTATCCTTTGAAAACAAAGCTCGCTTCTTCTATCGGTTTGGGACGGTCGTCCATATAGACTATGAATTTTGTGACCTGCAGGGTGGAATTGATGGTTTCGTTGGAGGAGATGGGGACCCTGTCCGGGAGCACGTCAGTCTGGTATGAGAATGTCTTGCCGCTTCTGATCGTGACGTTGTAATTGTTTGTGGTCACCTCGTCCTGAACGGTGCTGATGGTGAAGTTATGATCCACGGTATCACTGTTGCTTATCTTTACGGAGATCTTCGAATAGTTCCCGAGGAAATCGCTGTAAAGGTCTATGCGGTTTATCTCAATCACAGGAGTGCTGTCCTCATCCAGCAATCCCGTAAAAACGCCCTGTGCAAAGAGGACAAGCAAAGTTGCAAGAATTAAAAGTGAAGCTATATAAGCCACCCTTAGTTTTTCAGTTGTCATTAAAAGAACCCTGTCAGGTGTTGTGACGCATTACAAAGTAAATACCACCGACAAGGAACAGGGCCATGAATGAACCTGCAATGAACTCGGGTACACCACTAACACAAAATGTTGTAGAGCATATCATATCATCATCCTCGAGTTCACCGTTTTCATCCTCATGTCCATCTGTATCGGCACCATCATATACTTCAACAGTCCAGTCGCCTTCAGCTGAAAGGTCATCTTTTGGCAAAGTAAAAGTAACCACGAACTTACCATCTTTGTCGCTGTTAACATCATCGTATGTTTCGAATATGTCACCCGCAGGATCTCGCAAGATAATCGTTACTGTGGTTGCATCATATCCGGTAATTGTTATCGTATCAGTTACAGTAGATCCTTGCGCAAAGCATCCACTAAGCTCATCTCCATCCATGTAGCTAAATACATGTTCGCAAGAATCATCATCGCAATAGCAGAATGTGATATGACTGATTGCAGGCCCATATGTCTCAGCAGAACCTCCTTTGACAGGATTGTCATAGTAATAGATCCTAGCACCAGTAGATGCCTTTACAATAACTTTACAAACAGGATCATCTGATTCCCAATCAAAGGAGTAACCGTTACTGTTGGTTATTTTGACAGTATTATATTTAAGTCCATATTCGCCATTAGCAGAGGTCTCTATTTTATCTGCTATTATATTACATTCACATCCCGGTACTACTATAATATCGGCTTGTTCACATATAATATCGGCTTGTTCACATTCTTGATCAGGCCCACCTTCTGGCGACCAGTCTGAAACATCTGTCCAGCCATCATCCGCTGTTGCCAATGGCATCATGATCATTGAAATTATGGTCAAAAATAATAAAGATTTAATAATCTTCATTTTATCCCACCTTCCCGAGTATCAGGGCGATCTGGGTGAATACCATCCCGACGAATATCACGAAGAGCACGCCTGAGAGCCTGCCAAACCTTATCCTCAGGTTCCCCAGGACCCTGAAGGACTTATCGTAAAGCTGTGGTTCGGTCAGCTCAAGGTAGATGAGCAATCCTATAAGTACAACGGAAAAGATGACGCCTACATTAAGCACGGCATTGTCGCCAAAGGACTGGTCATAATAAGCCATTGTGGTCATATAGCTCATGACAGACGTTGAGAATGTTGCAAAGCTCACAAAGCTGCTCCAGACCTGAGGCGGATATGCAGGCAGTGAGATATAATCTTCATAATACGTCCCGTCCACTGTCGACCTGACCAGAAATGTCACCTGTTCTCCCATCTCAAGCGGGTTCTCATACGTGTACTGGTACTTCTTGCTTGCAAGGGGAGAGAGCTCTGTAGCTCCCTGCAGTATCAGGTTTCCGTTCATATATAGCTCATAATCAGCGGAACTTGCGTGCATCGCCGGGTTCTTCAGATTGAATGTGACCAGCACAGGCTCCCCTTCCACTGGCACTTCCGGAAAGACCGAAACCGAAACCGGTGATGCTGCATCATACAGGCCTACAAGCAGGCTTGTCATCAGTAATATGGCAAACAGGATCACCATGATCTTTGCCGGATAACCCCTGTCCGAATGTAGATCATAGGCTGAATTTGAAGTCACGTCCAAAGTTGTAATAGTACCACCCGACTTTATTTTTGAATTATGCGTTATTTTTGCTTATACTCGAACCTAGTAATTTACAAAGTAGGCATTCTATATAACTTTGTTGATTTTGACTTGTATTTGGAGGGATTATATTATTCTTTCAATAAAAATAACTCTATTTCAAAGACCGATGAACGTTTAAGGTTATATTATCACTTTCTTTGGGCGAAAGGTTGAAATAGCGTTTGTTCAACCCCCTGAAGTCCTGTTATCAGTGCATTTTAAAATGAATTATGCAATGAACGCCAGACCTTACAGCGGGCCCGACGGACGGGGGGCAGGACCTCCGGACCAGTGCCATCGGACCTGTATCGTTGAAGCATGATGAAGCAAGGGTATCTTAACAGACAATGCAAATGAATGCCGGAATGACCCACTTGAAGTGAGGATATCTAATCAGAATTTAAGTTTTAAAGCATGTTCTTTTTTTATTAAAGCCGGTGATCTTCCAGATCTCTTTCAGGACACGGATTTACACCGATCAATACAGATTCATGGTAATACCGGCATCTGAAACCGGCAAACGGTAAGATCCGCGTAAATCCTGCGTTAATCCGTGTCTGAAATATTTAGGGGAGTGATTTACATAAGACACAGATCAATGCGGATCTGCGCCGATTTCAAGTATGATTGAATGCTGTCTGATTGGAAAAGGAGTTTTAGGAGCTAATTAGACGTCCCCGAAGTGCCCCGGGCTCTTTCTGGCAATATCTTTTTATAAGGTACGCTTCGTAATAAACTTCTCTGTGGAGCTAAAAAAGATTGAACTCAACAGGTCACTGGCCACTCTGTTCATCGTCATCATATTCGCAGCAATAGTCATATCGGAATATACCTTCGTTTACTATGATGCGGGATATGGGATTGTGCTCTGCCTCTTTGTGACGATTGCCATCTATATCATCATTTCTGCCGTCAGGATGGATGATGTTTTCATAACTGCTGCGGAATCGCTTGCACTCATACCGATATACGTGCTTTTCACATCATCGCTACCCTGGTTCTTCATCGACCAGCAGTTCCTCCTGCCTGCAGTGTACTCCATTATACTGGCCCTTTGCTTCTGGCATATGTATGAGAAGAAGATCCCCTTTTCAAGGGTCGGCTTCACCGGGGAGAAGCTCCTGAAATATGCACTGATAGGTGTGGTCATAGGATTCTTCACAGGACAGATCGAATACCTTGTGATCAGGCCGGAGCCGTCATTCCCCACCTTTGAACTCAAGTATCTGTTCCGAGACCTGATATTCATGACCCTCTTTGTCGGCGTGGGTGAAGAGCTCCTGTTCAGGGGCCTGATCCAGAACGACCTCATCGATGCTTTCGGGGCCAGGATGGGGATCCTGGGACAGGCTTTCATCTTCGGGGTGATGCACCTGAGCTGGAGGTCCTCCATGGAGCTGGCCTTCACTTTCTTTGCAGGGTTGCTTTTTGGCATACTTTACTACAGGACCCGGAGCCTGACAGGACCCATCGCGTTGCACGGGTTCAATAATACGATGCTTGTGGCGATACTTCCGTATTATTTCGCCGGGCTGATCATATAGTTGCAATTAAGTAATAATGCTGACAATAGAACAGCTGTCAATAATATCACCAATATTATGTGAAAAGACCCGTCCTGGCAGTCTTATATAATGTAGCCTGCTGAGGTAATCATGAAAGTCACCAGAGTCTGCATCAGGATAGATATCGATACTGTAAGGGACACCGAGGTGCTTCCTGCAGTACTGGATATACTGGACACCTTTGGTATAGCTGGAACCTTCTTCGTTACCACCGGAACCGATGCAAGCTTTAAGAATTACAGGAATTACCGCAATCCCTTAAAGCTTCTCAGGAACAGGGCCATAAGGCAGCACGGGATAAGGCAGATGTTCCGGGGCCTTTTATCCCACCGGCACGTACAGACTTCCGGAAATGTAGCCTCGGTTATTGAGAGGGGCCACGAGCTGGGGCTGCACGGCTATCATCACTACAACTGGATGAACACTCTTCCTGTGCAGGACCGTGATGTGATCACAGCATGGATATCGAAAGGCTGTGACCTGTTCGAAGAGGCTTACGGCTTCAGGCCGCGCTCCTTCGCATCTCCGGGCTTTGCGACATCTACGGCCTTCCTTGAGGTGCTGGACGGTTTCGGCTTTGAGTATTCCAGTGATTTCCGGGGGAAAGAAGCGTTCTATCCTGTTGAAGGGTCCCGGCAGTTCTCTACCCTGCAGCTGCCGGTTGCGGAGGAGTCCTTCGGGGAGCTGGTATCGCAGGGCATGTCCGAGAGAGAGATATACGAAAGGTACAGGAGAGGACTGGACAGTGCGGAGGACCTCTTTATCTTTTACATGCACCCCTCCTTCGAGCCGCTCATCAATAAACATCTTTTAATAATGTTGCTGGAATATATCAGCTCCGACAGCCGTTTTGAGATAATGACGCTATCGCAACTCGCAAAAAACATCAAAAGAAGGGATCGAGCTGAGGATACTGCAGGTATATGAACTGCCTCCCAATGACAATGCCGGGACCGGTGGTATCGAGGTTGCAATACTGGAACTTTCCCGGGAACTTGTCGCACTTGGACATGAGGTGACGATACTCACCGGTGCGAAGGATACCCCCACCGAGAGCATCGTCGACGGTGTCCGTGTGGTCAGCATCGATCTTTTTGGACTCATGAGACGTACCTGGAAAGGGTCCAGGCTGACCTTTGCCAGGCAGCTCCTCTTCCCCCTGGTGGTCCTTCTGAGGATGTATCTTCCTTTTTCCGATACCAGTGATATCGGCCTGCGTGACAGGTTAAGCGCTTTTGATGTCTGTCACGGCCATATTTACTCTTCCGGGCTGCTGGCATATATCCTGGCACGCAGCTGTGGTGCGGTTGCTGTGAATACCATTCACGGCTCCTACTATCCCATATGGGACCGGCTCACGAATCCCTTTGCTGCAATGTTCTACAGGACCGCCGAGCGCATACTGGCTCCTCTGCTTGCCGGGATATGCGACCTGCAGCTACATACCGGGGAATATTTCGCGGAACAGGTGCTTGCCTGGGGCGCCGCTGAGGATAGGGTAATGACAATACACAATGGTGCTGATCTGGATATGTTCGATCCCTCGGTGCCTCCGCTTGCCTGCCGGGAGGGAGCGGACCGGCCGGATGGCCCTGATACTTGCGGAGCGGCTGTGGAATGCGGTCTTACTGACACTTCGCTTCCGGTGATACTCACAGCCCGCAGGCTTGTGAAGAAGAACGGGATCAACCACCTGATAAGGGCGGCTGCACGTGTGCTTGAGAAGGAGCGCTGCCAGTTGCTCATAATCGGGGACGGGGAGGAGCGCCCGGCCCTTGAGGAGCTTGCGGACAGGCTGGGTATCCGCGAACATGTGCACTTCACGGGCATGATACCCCACAGCGAGCTCCCTCCCTGGCTGGCCCTTGCGGACATAGCGGTGGTACCGAGTCTCATCGAGGCATCCAGCATCTTCATGCTGGAGGCGATGGCCATGGCAAAGCCCGTGATTGCAAGCAATACAGGCGGTCTGCCGGAAGTCATAGGCCCGTCCACGGGGATCCTTGTGGGGCCGGCCGATGAGACGGCACTGGCAGATGCCATAGTAAAGCTGCTGCATAACAGGCAGCTAAGACTGCGGCTGGGCCTCAGTGCCAGGAATCTCATGGAGGAGGAGTATTCATGGAGGGCAGTGGCTGCAAGGACAGTGCAGGAGTATGCCAGGCTCAGGGATGCCAGGAAGGGATGAATTCAGTATCGGAAATGCTCCACCGTCAACTATATCCCGACCGGCAGGAACAACTGGTATAGCATCTAATTCATCAGGACTAGAGCAGGAGACCACCGTATTCATACGGTGGAGGAATGTGTCAAATCCCAACGAAAAGGCTATATAATATTGAATTATATAGTCAATAGATGCTTCTGACTATCAAGGTAAAATTATATCCTAATAATCAACAACATAAGGCTTTATTAGAGACTATGGAGCGTTTCAACGAAGCATGCGATCACATCTCAAAAATAGTATGGAGTAATCGTGTATTTGGCAAAATCGCCATCCATAGAATTGCTTATTATGATGTTAGGGAAAAATTTGACCTTTCTTCTCAAATGGTAGTTAGAGCAGTAGGTAAAGTAGCGGAATCTTACAAAGTTGATAAATCATGTTGTCATGAATTCGATAAATATGGTGCTATCGTCTACGACCAGAGGATCCTTACATTCAAAACATCGGATGAGGTCTCTATCCTGACACTTGAAGGTAGAGAACGCATTACCATAAAATATGGGGAATATCGTCCTCTTGATATGGAAAGAGTTAGAGGACAGGCAGACCTCATCTACCATAACAATACCTTCTATCTTATGGTAGTTGTAGACGTTCCCGATGCAGACCCCATAGACCCTAAAGGAGTCATTGGAGTGGACATGGGAATAGTTAACATAGCTACAACCTCTGACGGCGAGATATTCTCTGGAAAAAAGTGTACGGAAGTACGTCAACGTTATTCAGATATTAAAGCAAAGCTCCAAAGTGTAGGAACTCACTCAGCCAAAAAACATCTCAGGAAAATAAGTGGAAAGGAAAGACGATTTAAAAAAGATACCAATCACTGCATAGCTAAAGCGATCGTTCTAATTGCAAAAGACACAAACAGAGCTATTGCCATTGAAGATCTCAAGGGCATTAGAACTAACAGCACGGTTAACAAAGCAGTAAGAACAGCTATTGGCAAATGGGCTTTCGATGAATTGGGTAACTTTCTCAAATACAAAGCCGCTCTCGCAGGTATTCCAGTATTTGAGATAGACCCTATAAACACATC
>JAFGCK010000165.1 GCA_016932675.1 Methanosarcinaceae archaeon
GACATGCACATTCCCTTCAAGTCCCTTCTCAAGGGAATAGTCAATCGTATCCCTTATGCATGTAGTTTTTCCGAAGGTGTCGCAGCATGCATCACACTTGACGATGAAACTTATCAGACCGTCAATTATGTGGATACTCCGTGGAAGATGTCTTTCGACATAATTGTTTATGGGAAGATCAGAGGATGTCTGGAAGTTGTCTATCTTGAATACCCTGACGTTCAGGGTATAGACCCTTTTCTGAATGAGGAGAAAAAGCTGATGAATGTCATCATCTCCCGCCTTGGAAAAGTTCTGGAGAGGAAGAATGTTGAGGAGGCACTACTTGATTCAGAGAAAAGGTACAGGGTCATTTTTGAATCTTCTCCCCTTGGTATCTTTATTGACAGCAACGGAATGATCACCCACTGTAACAGGAGTTTTCTGAAAATATTCTGCTTGCCCCGCGAAGATGTCATCGGAGCGGAAATAACCGATTTTGTGAATGATGAGAGATTGGAGAAAATCCTTTACAGGTCAGACCAGGATATCCTGCCATACTATGAGGCAGAATACTCTGCCCGGATAGCGGGAAGACCTGTATACCTGAGATCCTACTACGTTCCTCACAGGTCATCAAAAAACACTCTTGATGGTGGCGTCTGCCTTATCGCGGACATTACTAAAAGCAAGCAATCAGAAGATGCATTGCAAGAGCAAAAAGAACTGTTGACCAGTACTTTCAACGCATTGCAGGATCTTATAGTCGTCGTGGACAAGGAGTTGAATATCGTTACAAGCAACTGGAAATGTGATAAGCTCATAAGTCCTGAAGAAAGGAAGTCCCATCCTCATTGCTATGAATGTTTCATGCAGCGTGATGAGCCATGTGATCCCTGCCATGTAAAAGAGGTTTTTTCCACAGGTGATGTTACCGAGATAGAGTATACAAGTCCGGTCGACGGAAAGACCCGGGAGTATCGCGTATTTCCGGTATTTGGCAAGGATAATGATATTGTGATGGCTGTGGAACACATTCGTGATATCACCGAGCGTAAGAGAACTGAAACTGCCCTCAAGAGATCCACTGAAGAACTTGCAGAGGCATATGAAGAACTTCAGTCTCTCGATAAGCTCAAGGATGAGTTCCTGTCAAACCTCAGACATGAACTCAATACTCCCCTTACCACGATCAAAGGCTACAGTGAATTACTTCACGAAGGAACATTCGGCCCTCTGAATCCTGAACAGGAATATGCGGTCGAGAAAGTTGTCAACAAGTCCAAACGTCTGCAGAACCTGCTTGACTCTCTTTTGTTTGCAAGTACTTCCCAGGGAGGAAGGGTAAAATACAACTTTGAAAAGATGTCAGTATCCGATTCGGTACTATCCGCCGGCGGGGAGTTGTCTGAACAGGCTATAAATAAAAGTATTTCCCTGAATTATGATCTGCCGCATGAGGCTGTTTTTACGAAAGGTGATTCTGATTATCTTCCGAAGGCTTTCCTTAACCTGATAGACAATGCAATAAAGTTCACTCCAAGAGAGGGCACAATAAATCTCGGGGCTTTCCGGGAGAACGGGGATATTCATGTGGTTGTGGAAGATAACGGTATCGGGATATCTGAAGGTGACCTTCCAAAGCTTTTCCAGAAATTCTATCAGATAGACAGCTCATCCACAAGGAACTATGGTGGCAATGGCCTTGGTCTCTACATCTCTAAGGTCATCGTAGAGGACCATGGAGGGAAAATATGGATCGAAAGTGAGGAAGGAGTTGGTACAAAAGTGCATGTAACACTTCCCGCCACTGAATGATGTGTCTGAAATGTCATCTTTCGACCTGTTCAAGCTCTGATCCTGTATTTCCTGAAAGGTCAGCATCCAGAAAATCGTTGCTTTCAGGAAGTTCAATGAACAGATCGTATGTATTGTCTATCTCGACCCTTGCTTCACTTATATCGAATTCGAGTAAATGCCCGCCTGCGGTCTTGTCTTCGGTTATGAAATGGAGATGATAACCGGGAACATTTATCCCTTCCATGTACAAAGGCAGCCAGTAACCAACGATCACCCCATCCACCTTCTCAAATTCGAATTCGGGCTGGTCTTTTGTAACTTCTACAAGCCGGGGATAAGGCTTTTCCTGTTTTGGAACACTTCTCGTCCGGACATAGTCAAATGTTCCGTTGATCTTGATCGCATACATAATGTTCCGGTTTGGCATCAATGCTGCAAGGTATTCTTCAGTCTGGCTCCTGTTCATCGGTTCAGTTATAAGCCGTTCTGTATCCGTATCAAAAAAAGTTACCGCAGCAAACGGAGTGGTCATTGAATCATCTGCAATGTATGCATTGCCGTCATCTTTTATCTGATATATCACACTATCCAGTTCTATCATCTCACCGTCCAGGCCTGAAAAAGTTCCTATGCCGAAATCTCCGTGCTTTTTAAGAGTCCCATAGTCGGTTTCACCGTCATAGACGCCTTCAAGTAAGGCGTTGATAGTGGAGACCTGGTAAATGATGTCATTCGATCCATAGCTGGCCGGCGTGGTCTCAATTAGCGGCTGATCAGGCGTGTTCTCCTGATGATTATCAGAGGAAGGTACTCCGGAGCAGCCGCTTATCAGTGCAGACAGGTTCAATAAACAAATTGCAACGATCATTGTGCTCTTTCGCATTTCAAGTCCCCGGTTTTATACATGTAATACATTGGTATATAGGCTTTCATAGGGAAAAAAAGGATATGCTAATTCTGGAAAATTATCAATGAGTTCACATAATATCCGGCAAAGAAATATATGAAGATCTATGTGTGCACGGTTGGCTGTGTTCTGTCAGTTCCTGTCCGGACAGTCATCGGTCAGGCCTTTTAAGATGCTGTTTCGTTTATGATATTCTCGAGATTAAGCAGAATCAGCAGCCTGTCATCCATCTTGCCCACACCTTTAAGGTAGTCTGCATTGATCTTCTGTGTAATAATCTCAGGCGTGGGATCGACATTCGAGGCAACGAGCCTGATCACCTCGCTTACAGAATCGACAACCATGCCCACAATGGTACCATCGATATCAACAACCACGATCCTTGTTTCTTCGGTCATCTTTTTTGATGGAAGACCGAATCTTTGATCCAGGTCCATCACCACAATGATCTTCCCTCGCAGGTTGATCACACCTTTGATGTAATCAGGGGACCTGGGAATGCGTGTTATTTCTGGAAGGCGAATGATCTCCTGTACTTTCATGATATCCACACCGAACTCTTCCGCTCCGAGATTAAAAATAACAAGCTGGAGCAATTCATCTGAATTATGTCCATGGAATTTATCTGCTTCATTTTCCATATTGATCCTCTACTTCAAAGTGATTGGTATAACTCTAATATGCCCTGAATAAAATATTACTGATAATATATTATGAGCTCTTATATATAGCTTCTCAAATGTGTAACTTTAAGTCAAAATCCTCAGGTTGCTCTATCCTTTTATGGACCAGATGATCTTCTGGTTTCCGTTCCTGATGGCAGGGTCATCGGCAATCGTATCTGTGCTCATTCCATAACAGTATCGCTTAAGAGATCTTCCCGGGATCCTTTCTGCTGAATTCCCCTGTCTTTGTTTTGAACTCTGGTTTGATACTAAAGATGGGGATCATGCCCCTGATCTCAATAACAGGGAGCATATCCGGCCGCCACTCCCGGAAAATAGGACTTGCGGCAGCAATGATATCAATCTGACAACTGCTCCTGTACTGATCGTGGTTCCCGGTTCCTTCAGACACTGGCATTCGGGCTTTTGCGGGGATGTTCTCTGGAAGGCTGAAAACCGATTCTTATTTATGTATTCAGCCCATACCTCGCTACAAAATTCAGGTCACTTTTGATATTATAGTTAAACCAACCGAGGATTTACATGAGCGATATTTTACGCAGGGGGCGCCTGTCTTCCACTCCTGATGAAGACATACTGGATTTCACTTCATCCATGTTGGCGGATAAATGGATCTTCGAGGCCGATATACTTGTGGACTTGGCCCATACGGTCATGCTCAGGGAGCAGGGCATTATAAGGGAGCAGGACTGCAGCAGGATACTGCAGGGTCTGCTGAGTGTCCGGGAAGGGGGGATCGAGAAGCTTGACCATTCCTATGAGGACATACACATCTCTCTCGAATCAAGGCTCATTGACATGGTAGGTGAAGACATCGGTGGAAGGATGCACTCGGGCCGCTCCCGCAATGACGAGGTTGCAACCTGTATAAGGATCCGTTTAAGGGATGAGCTCCTGTCCCTGATGGAGGAACTGACAGAGCTGCGAACAGTGCTCATTGACAGGGCATCGGAGAATGTGGAAACCCTTATGCCCGGTTTCACTCACCTGCAGCATGCACAGCCTACAACACTGGCCCACCACCTGCTGGCACATACAGATGCACTTTCAAGGGATTCCGGTCGTGTCATGGATGCTTTTGCAAGGGTTAATGAAAGTCCTCTCGGAGCTGCCGCCTTTGCTTCAACCGGATTTGACCTGGACAGGGAAAGGACCTGCTCGTTGCTTGGATTCGATGCCATCATGGAGAATTCCATGGATGCTGTCAGTAGCAGGGATTTTCTTATAGAGGTTGCTGCAGCTCTTGCAAATATCATGATCAACTTAAGTAAGATGGCCGAAGAGATCGTTGTCTGGTCAAGCACGGAGTTTGGCTTCATAGAACTGGATGATATGTACGCTTCGACTTCATCGATCATGCCCCAGAAAAAGAATCCGGATACTGCAGAGCTCATGCGCGGCAAGTCGGGTGTAGCCGCAGGCTCGTTGATGGCCCTGCTGACAATCTGCAAGGGACTGCCTCTGAGCTATAACCGTGACCTTCAGGAGGCGACTCCGAACATCTGGCGATCGGTAGAGACTGCCCGGAGTGCTGTAAGGATCATGAAAGGCATGATAGAGACCATGAAGGTCAATGTGGATGTGATGTCCCTGCAGGCGGGTACAGGTTTCACAACTGCTACGGAACTGGCCGATACAATGGTAAGGGCGGCTGACATCCCCTTCAGGACGGCTCACCAGATAGTCGGTGTCCTTGCCCGCGGAAGCGGAACCCCGTCTCTTGAGGAGATAGATGCCGTGGCCTCTGAGGTCATCGGTGAGAAGCTCAGCGACAGGGGCCTGACATCTGTCATGGTCGCTGAAGCCCTTGACCCTGTCCTCAATATCAAAAAGCGCAGTATTATGGGAGGCCCTTCGCCAGATGAGATGATCAAGGCCATCGGAAAACGCAGGATAAGGCTTGGGGATGAGGTAGAGAAGATATCCGAATTGAACAGGCACGTTGAAAGATCGCTGGAAGAGCTCTTTGCCTTGGTCAATGAGAACATCAATTATCAGAAGTGAGACCGGCATTTGAGTGAAAAACACATACAGTTATTACAAATATCGACAGGAAGCAAAGGGAAGCGGAAGGGAAGACCATGGAATTCGATGTGGGTGACAGAGTAAGGGTAGAAAAAGCCGGCGTCGCTTATGAAGGTATAGTTATGCCAGGCACCAGCGGACATATAGTAATAAAAATGAACAGTGGTTACAATGCCGGCATAGACCCTGAGAATGCCATTGTTACTGTCCTGGAAAAGAAGCAGGAAGCTCCGATCTCAGGGCCGTCAGCTCCTTCCCTGAAAAACAGGGGTGCAGTTTCCGGTAAGCTCCCTAAAGTATCCATATTGTCCACAGGCGGTACTATCGCAAGCAAGATCGATTACAGGACTGGCGCCGTTACAGCCCGTTTTTCGGCTGATGATATTCTGCAGGCCATTCCGGAACTTAAGGAGATCGCTGATTTTAGCGGCCGTGCGATCTACAATATACTTTCTGAGAACATGAAGGCCGAGTACTGGCAGGCTCTGGCAGGGGCCATAGCCGAGGAGATCAGGAAAGGTGCTGACGGGATAATCGTGGCCCATGGCACTGATACCATGATGTATTCGGCTGCTGCCATTTCTTTCATGATCGAGACCCCGGTACCGATCGTTTTCGTGGGTTCCCAGCGCAGTGCAGACAGGCCCAGCAGCGACAATGCCATGAATGCCATATGCGCTGCAGTTGTCGCAGTCAGTGGCATCGCAGAGGTCACGGTTGTCATGCACGATGACGAGTCCGACGGAATATGTGCAGTACACCGCGGGACAAAGGTCAGGAAAATGCACACATCAAGAAGGGACGCTTTCAAATCTATCAATGCAGAGCCAATAGCCTATGTGAACTATGGCACACGTGAGCTGTATATCACATCAGACCATATCAAAAGAGGTGAAAGAGAGCTCAAACTGACTGACTCCCTTGAACCAAAATGTGCACTTGTTAAGTTCACACCGGGTGCAAGTCCTGACATACTTTCCTTTTTCATAGATAGCGGCTATCGCGGGCTGGTGATAGAAGGAACGGGACTCGGGCATGTTTCGACCGAATGGATCCCACAGATAGAGAGAGCGATAAGTTCTGGCATTCCTGTTATAATAACGTCCCAGTGTCTCAATGGAAGGGTATGTGACAGGGTTTACGATACAGGCAGGGATATGCTCAGGGCAGGTGCTGTGGAAGGTGAGGATATGCTTCCGGAAGTTGCACTTGTGAAGCTCATGTGGGCACTGGCAAGGTCTAATGATGCAGAAAGGGTGGCGGCGATCATGAAGACGGACATTGCATGCGAGTTATCGGAAAGAAGTCTTATTGTAGCCTGTGAGTGCCATGATAATCAGGTTTATAACAAAACAACAAGTATTGGTGCCAGAGTTATTGATACATGAACAATGATAAATACTGGAATCTTTTGAAATCAGGTGATTTTATGTCATTAACACATCTCAGGACACATTATGCATCAGAGATAGACCCAAAAGAGCTGGGTGATGAAAAAGTAAGCATCGCCGGCTGGGTCCACGAGGTCCGTGACCTCGGAGGGATTTGTTTTGTCGTGGTAAGGGATCGTACGGGGAAGGCCCAGGTAACTCTCGTGAAAAAGAGAACGGATCCGGAACTGCTGGAGCAGGCAAGAAAACTTGTCAGGGAATCTGTGGTATCTGTAGAGGGCACTGTCAAATCCGAAGGCAAGGCCCCGAACGGCTATGAGCTGATACCCGATGGGATCACACTTCTCAACGAGGCAGAGTCACCACTTCCCATGGACACCACCGGCAAAGTAGAGGCAGAACTTGACACACGCCTTGATTCAAGGTTCATAGACCTGAGGAGGGAGAAGACCACAGCTATCTTCAAAATAAGGCACGAAGTGCTCAGGGCAGTCAGGAATTTCCTTACAGATGATGGCTTTATAGAAGTATCCAGTCCGAAGGTGGTGGCAACGGCAACAGAAGGCGGGACATCGCTTTTCCCGATAACATATTTTGACAGGGAGGCATTCCTGAACCAGAGTCCTCAGCTCTTCAAGCAGATATTGATGTCCGGCGGACTGGACAGGGTATTTGAGATCGGTCCTATATTCAGGGCAGAGGAGCATGACACCCGCAGGCACCTCAACGAAGCAACATCCATTGACATAGAAGCAAGCTTTTGTGACCATTTCGATGTAATGGAGGTCCTTGAGAGAATGGTCGCCTGGATCTATGGGCAGGTAATTGAGAATGCTTCCGATTCGCTCTCAGTTCTTGGTGTAGAGTTGAAAGTACCCTCTGTCCCGTTCAAGAGGGTTACCTATGACGAGGCTATCGGGATAGTCAATGACAACACTGATGAGATGCTTAACTGGGGAGACGATTTTGGAACTTCTGCCGAGCATGCGATCGGTGAATACGTTTTCAGGGAAACAGGCGAATCACACTACTTCATAATCGACTGGCCTACAGAGATCAAGCCGTTCTATGCAATGCCCTACGAGGATAATCCTGTTCTCTCAAAGGCATTCGATATGATGCACAGGACCATGGAACTCTCTTCCGGCGCACAGCGTATACACATTCCCGAACTTCTTGTCAGCAGGATCGAATCGCAGGGTCTTGATCCCGAAGGCTTTGATTTTTATCTCAGGGCTTTCAGATACGGTATGCCACCGCATGCCGGCTGGGGTATCGGCTGTGAAAGGCTTGTCATGTCCATGCTGGGTGTTGAGAATATCCGTGATGTAGTGCTCTTCCCGAGGGACAGGCGCAGGCTTTCCCCCTAAACAGTATCAAGGGATGATCTGGTGAAAGAAAGGAACCCAACCGGGGGAAGCCCGGAAAAGAAAGCTGCTGGTCTTGCGGCTGCAGGTCTTATAAAGGATGGGATGGTCGTTGGTCTTGGTACAGGTTCGACCACAGCCTACACGATAGCTGAACTGGGCAGGCGTGTTGACGAAGGTCTTGACATAACAGCGGTCGTGACATCATACCAGTCCGAGATGCTTGCAATAGATGCGGGTATTACCCTTACAAGCCTTGCCGAGCATCCTGAACTTGATATTGCCATTGATGGGGCCGATCAGATAGACACCGCCCTGAACGTTATCAAGGGAGGAGGTGCGGCACACACGCGCGAGAAGGTGGTTTCATTCTCAGCGGAGCGCTTTGTGATAGTTGCTGACGAATCGAAGTACAGTGCACAGCTGGACCATTATGTACCACTGGAAGTGCTTCCGTACGCCAGGGAGCTTGTTTCAAAATTTGTAAGAAAGATTGGCGGGGACCCTGTACTGCGTCTTGCTTCACGAAAGGACGGCCCGGTCATTTCCGATAACGGTAATTTCATAATCGATGTAAGTTTTGGTGTTATCGAGGATCCGGCGGCCATATCTGCTCTTCTTTCACGGGGTGCAGGTATCGTTGAACATGGCATATTCACCAATGTAGATGAGGTCTATATAGGTAAAATGGATGGTTCCGTAGAAATACTAAGATCCTGATCCGCCGTTCAGGAATCTTCTTCATCCTCTGTTTCAAAGGGGCAGGCGCACATCTCGAACAATGCGTCTTCACCTGTGCGGGATCCTCTTGCTATGAGTATATCCCCAGCCTGTACGACAGTTCTCTTGTTGGGACGGTATACCCACTTATCATCCCTTTTGATCGCCATTACATGCAATCCTGTTTCTGTCTCGAGCTTGAGCTGCCCGAAAGTCTTTCCTACGATGGGTGAACAGGTCTGGACGGTGAGTCTTGTTATTACCTCATCCGACTGCCTTACTGCCAGCGTTATCACAGGGTGAAGTTCGATGTCCCGCAGAACAGTATCTGCAATTGTGTATGCTGCATCCGAAACAGCCTCGGCGGCATTAGCGAGATGCAAAAGTCCCCTGAGCTGGTTCACATCAGGTACGTGCTTTGCGGTTTCCAGGACCCAGTGCTGGAGTTCGTATTTCATTGCATCCATTTCAACTTCAAGCGCCTTTACCTCAAGGGCAATATCCTCATTGTCGAACAGCAGGGCGGAGTATGCAAGTCCTACGGAAAGCTCCCCCATGTTCTTCATCTCAACTATGATGTCCACGGCCCTTTCAAGGTCTATGAGGAACCTTTCATGCTGTACATCCCTGGGCACATATTTGTGCCCCGTCACAAGTTCCATGAAGATCGGGACTCCTTCGTCGTGACCCCGGGCAAAGAGCACGTCGTCTGCACGTATCCTTGTATCATGGTTCGGATCATAGATCCATTCATTATGCCGGCGGATGGCAATGATCCACATTCCTGTCTCGGTGTCGAGCTCAATGTCCCCAAGTTTGCTGCCTGCAATGGGCGAGTTCTCATCAACAGTTGCTCTTGTAATGGTTTCCTCAGCTTCTCTCATTGCCAGCTTGAGCTCCATTGGTATACCCATGTCCATGACCACGATCTTCGCGATATCTCCTGCTGCATTTGAGATGTTCTCGGACGCCCTTGCAACCTGCAGGACTCCTGCCATCTCTTCGGCCTCTTCAACGCGTCTTGCACTCAGCATTGCAGCTATCTTCATGTGATAGTCAAGGGTGTCCATCCTCTCTTCCAGTTTTATGACCTCATCGGCAATGTCCTCGTCATCGTAGATCATTGCAGAATAGGCAAGGTCGACCATCAGTTCCGATGTGTTCTTGGTTTCTGTCAGGAGGTCCTTGAGACTTCGCGGAATGTATTTGATTTCCTTAGGGTTCATAATCCTTCTACCAGTTTATTCCTTTCATGGTTCTTATTTCTTTTTTTGTTCCATGCTAGATGATGTTCAACAGGTGCATGGTGAAAAATATCCCTATGACACCGATGAGGTCTCCAAGGGTGGCTATCACAGGTATCACGGTATCATCCGGGTCCACACCGAAACGATGGGATGTGAATGCAATTGCAAGGGTGGCCGAATAAACGGCCAGAAGCTCAAAGGTGCCTGCAATGAGACAAAGTGCCATAAGTGTAGTAAATGCCATTTCCATATCAAGCACTTTTCCGGTGATCCACACAACTACTCCCAGGAAAGTAAAGGCGCACATGCCTACTATAAAGGCCGAGAGCATGCTGTTACGTACCACTGGGTTGCGATAGATATTACCTCCAAGACCCATGTGCAGTGCGGATGAAAGGCGGGCTCCCAGCATGCTTCCCGTGTCACCGCCGATCTTGATAAGTGCAGGTATCAGTATAAGGATGATCGGTATCGAGACAAGGCTGTCCAGCTGTATGTTGAGTATCTGTCCGGTGAAGATGCCTATTATGGATGTGAAGAGGATTATCGGAAAACTTCTTCCAACTATTCCGCCAATGGTGTAATAGGTCATAGTAAAAGCACCACCTTCGCGGCTATGAAGATCATTATCATTGAGACTATATCTCCTATGGTGGCGATGGCAGGCGTGACCACGTTATCCGGATCGAAACCGAACCTGAACATACCCAGTGCAAGCAGTACGGCGACAAATGCCAGTATCAGGCCGGAGGATACTCCTGCAAGGACAGCAATAAGGGTCAGCGTGAGGGGTCCTGCACTCTGCATTCCAAGACCCACCGTTACAAAATGGCCCAACAGCCCCAGAATAAAGGACATGATCGCACTGAGCAGAAGTGAACCGTTCACATTGTTCATCAATTCAGGATTCCTTTCGATCTTTGTGATCAGACCCATGTGGATTGCGCTTCCAAGCCTGGACCCCAGGGTGGATGATATATTCCCACGCATCCCCAGGACTGCAGGAGCTATTACTATGAGCCCGGGTATCATCTGCAGTTCATCGGTCATGCCTGACAGTACGATCCCTGATGCAACACCTCCGAACGTTGCTACCAGCTGAAAGGGCAAAGCCTCTCCTACGATCGACCTGATGCTTGCATAATCCCCCAGATACTCTCCTGCAAATTCATCATCCTCCTCGTCTTCCTGGTAGTATTCGTCGCGAGGCATATGCCTTATTTCGCTTTATTATTATTTAAATAGATATCACCACAGGCCAGTGAAAAGACTGTCATGCTATATCCTCGCCAGTTTTATAACTATTATCGGATAATCCCCTGCAAAAAGGTTTCATGGATCACAGGAAGGTGACTGAGATGTTAAAGCATATTGTCATGTGGAAGTTGAAGGATATTGCCCAGGGCAGAACAAAAAAGGAAAATGCAGAACTGATGAAGGAAATGCTTGAAGGGTTGAAGGAAAAGATCCCTGAGATCGACAAAATGGAGGTTGGCATAAATATCGATCCCTCGGATGCTGCCTTTGATGTAGTGCTGTATTCAGAGTTCATGGATGAGAAAGCACTGGTATCCTACCAGAAGCACCCCGAACATGTCAGGGTTGCCGATTTCGTATCAAAGATCAACGAAAAGAGAGTAGTTGTGGATTACCTGGCCTGACAGGAGGCCGATATATCCTCTTTGTTTCTGAAGGCTTCACAGACCTGCTGCACAATATCCCGGATGTATGACACGCATTTTCCCTTCGTTGTCACCGTATTCATCAAAAAGGATTATATATCACTAGTTACATTATGAGGTTGCTCGGGGACGAAAGCGTCAACGACAAAGCAATCCTGTTCGCAATGGGCCCGTGGTCTAGCCGGTTATGACATCGCCTTTACACGGCGGGGGTCATGAGTTCGAATCTCATCGGGCCCACTCTATTTTTAACGCTTTCAATACTGTTTTAATCTGTTGGTTAAGCTCATCTATCTGCCCTGATAACTCAGAGTTTTGCACAAAACTTTGTGCAACTTCATCATCGAAATCTTCGTCTGGACACAACACGAACACACGCTTACCGTTGTATTGACCTTCATATATATACATAGTCTCCCCTGTTAAATCGATATGTGAAGAGAGAAATTTTAATCTTGGGTATATGTACCCATCTTTTACTTTATGTTTTTGAAATCTTTGTTTTACCTATCAGTTCCATGATTATTATGGCTTTTTAATAATTAAGGATCAGGCTCTGTAGAAAAACTACTTTGCATTTTATTTTAGCATAATAATTTAAAAAGGATAAATCCCAACTATGTAGAAATTCCAGTGTCCAGAGCCTGTCTGCAAGCACCCGTATTCCATCTTGGTCGGTTGGTTGTTCGTAAACTCTTTTCAATTGGATCAATTGCATCTCTTCCTTAGTCATTCCAGTATCCTATTATATTTTTGATTTTGATGTTACATATTCTCCAATTTGTCTGTATCCAGTAATCCGTCCTTGACCCAGATGATCCGGTCTGCCTTCTCTCCTTCATCCCTTTCATGTGTGACCATTACTATGGTTTGCCCGATCTCCTCATTGAATTTTCTGAACAGGTTGATAACGTCCTCTGATGAAGCAGAATCAAGATTAGCTGTTGGTTCGTCCGCAAAGAGGATTTTTGGCCTGTTGACCAGTGCTCTTGCAATGGACACTCTCTGCTGTTGCCCCCCTGAAAGTTCGGAAGGGTAATGATACATCCTGTCTTCCAGCCCTACTGCAGCAAGGATCTCCTCTGCCATATTCTCATACTCTTCTCTTTCCAGATTCCTTGCCATTGCCGTGATATAGACATTTTCAATAGCTGTAAGTTCTGGTATCAGGTTATATGACTGAAAGACATAACCTAGTGTTGTGACAACTTAAATTTGGTGCATGTTTATATCTATTGGATGCTATCTTTATCTTTATGGTGAAGGTAAAACTGAAAGAA
>JAFGCK010000023.1 GCA_016932675.1 Methanosarcinaceae archaeon
CAGTTCTTTCAGCTCACTGTCCATGGGATATAGATTGATCATATCCCATAAAAAGCAAATCCGTGTATACCTGAATAAGCATATTTCCTGTTGTATATTTCAAATTTGAAATATCAAACTGCAAACAAGTCATCGATCAGATACATCAGCAATTTATGAAAGGACCATACAGATCGTAACACAAGAACTACCACTCAGGAACACCTTATGAAAAAGTACGAACATACATGTATGAAAGGATGTATGAAAGGTATGCACATGTATGAAAAATATGAAAGAACATAAAAATAGGGGAAGATATTATCGGATATGGAAAAAGGATTGATATGAGGGAAAAGGATCGAAATGGGAAAATGAAGGGCTTTAGGGCATATATCAGGTCATATACAGGTTTCGGGCCTGATCCATGGACATCTTCAAGGCCTCCGGCTCCTGCGAGCCGACCAACAGTCTCTTGCCGTTTTTGAACTCAAGCATCACACCCCTGTTGCCGCTTACATTGTAGGCTTTGCCTTTGGGACCGTATCGTATGCCCCATCCCCCATAATCACTAAGGGGGCGATATGTCACAGCTTCATAGGACCTGATGTTTTCAAAAGGGTAGTGTGTAAAGGACAGATGGAATGGGAAGAATTTTACATAAATGCCACTGTTCCTGACCTCAATGATCAGGCGCAAAGATATCATGAAAAGAGGGAGAACAATACCAAAGAGCACCCAGATGACAAGCATTCCACGGTCTGATGCAGGATTATCTCCAAAAGGGCGGCCATATACTAACTGCTCTATGGCGCCATACCAAGCTATTGCAACAGGCAAAAGAACAACTAACCAAAGCCACAATTGATCGAATTTCTGGATCTCGCGATAGATAACATGGTCTGCAGGGTCTACCGGATGACCGCGGCCATCAAAGTTCTTATGCGCCATTAATAAAGCTAAGTAGCTGAACTGATATAATCATTTTTTAAAACACTGGAGTGATAGCAATGTTCGCCATAGTTTACACAACAACAAAGGATGAAGAAGAAGCAAAAAGGATAGCCTATAGACTTATTGAGCAAAAGCTTGCTGCCTGTGTCAATATGCACCCCATAGCTTCAGTATACATGTGGGAGGGCAAGGTAGATGATGGGAAAGAGGTGGCACTTTCCATAAAGACGACAAGCAGCAAGGTGGAGTCCGTCACAGAATGTATCAGAAGCATACACAGCTACGACCTTCCTGCCATAATTTCATGGAAGATAGGAGGCGAAGAAGAGTATCTCAGATGGATAGCCGAATCTACAAACAACAGATGAGATGCCGGAAGAAGAGGAGAAGTAGCTCATCATCTACTCTGGTATTGGTCCTGCCGACAAGATTTGAAAATACATGTTTGAAAAGTATCTTATCGATCTTAAGAAATGCAAGTATCCACAATATACAGTCCACAGTATACCGAGACCAGTCAGAAGAAGACCAGATATCAGTTAGACAGCAAGAAAAGTAATATAGAATTTCATGAATAATGACCCTGGAAAACATGAATAAACAGAACTCTGAAGTATCCGCAAAATGGACGGAACAGGGACTAAGTGAGAAGGACCCTGGAAAGAAGATACATTATTTTAGCCTTGCACTGGAGCTGGACCCTAAAAATCCCACTGCACTGAATAACAAAGGCATGCTGCTTCACCGGATGGGAAAGTTTCACGAAGCCATTGAATGCTATGACAGGATACTGAAGCAGTACAACATGTCAGGATATGTGCCTGCGCTGTATAATAAGAGCCTTGCCCTTAAAGCTCTTGGAAGGAACGAAGCCGCACTTAACTCCATGAAAAAGGCACTGAAGCAGCAGTCAGATAATGAGAGGATCAAAGACCATATCGATGAGCTAAACCTGATATTAGGAAAAAAGGTAGAAGAAAGACCGCAGAGCACTTTGAGGATACCTCCAAGGCAACTGGCTGTGAACCAGGTGTATACTGACTGGGAACCGCCTGCTGTCAGCACTCTCCTGGCGCATGCGATGAAATGCAACCTGCAGGAAATCAAATACTTCAAGGGTTTTGGCGAAGACCTCATCAAAGAAAAAGCGATCCAGGATAATCTCAGCCAAAGGATCTATTCCTGTAAATCATGCAGATTCAGGAATAATAACCGTTGCCAGTATCGTGATACCAAAGGCATGGCCGTGTCAATGGATGCCATCTGCAGGAATTTCAGGCCAAAAAGTAAAAAAGAATGAACAAGAAAAGAACAAGATATCAGAGTATACCCAGTTCTGTCAGACGCTCAGGCAGGTATCTTTCGGTCACAAAGTCCAGACCTTTGCCTGCAAAGGCCTGCTGTTCGGCCTTTTTGTTGATCTCAAGCTGCAGGTTGATCTGCTCTTTCCAGTAATCGCTCTCAAACCTCGGGTCTGTGAGCTCGCTTCTCAGGGCAGCTACGTCCTTCTCTGTCAACTTGTCCGTGGAAAGCTCATACTCCACTATGTCAGAGGGCTGGACGCCAATGAACTGTGCACCAGGGGTTGCCATGTGCTCTGAAAGATGGGCGCTTTTGATGGCGCCATATGCCACGGAGGCGAAAATGCGATAGGACCATGGGTCACCATCAGTGAACACCACAACGGGCAGGTTCAACTCCTCATTCATCCTCTTGATGATACGGCGGGTGGAGCGTGCCGGCTGACCCTTGAGGTGGACCAGTATGGCATTGTACTCCTCATCAAAGCCATTCTCAATGAGCCTGGCATACATACCACCAGTCTCGATGGCAATGATGAACTTTGCATCGCTTTCCAGGAATTCGATGTTCTCAACGTTGAATGGGATCTGGTAACCACTCTCGCCAATATCCTCCTGACAGTGGATAACACGGTCACCACGCTTTGTTTCCTCACGCAGGCGAACAGGACCGAACATGGTGGCACCGTCCTCCTCGGGACGCATGTGGAAATATTCCCTCTGAAGGCCGGATATTATCTCGAGGTCCTCTATCAATCGGTCACTTTCAGGCTGCTCGCGGAA
>JAFGCK010000024.1 GCA_016932675.1 Methanosarcinaceae archaeon
ACGATACAAAATTCCTTGCATTTATTATACTATCAATGGGCAGTCTATCCACAGACAGCCTGGAATGCGCTTTCGGGGATGAGATCGACATTAAAAGGTCTCTTGCGATATTAAAGGAACATGATATGATCAGAGCTCGGAACGGCTTATATTCAATACAGCCCGAAGCAATTCACTACATTGGATCCCTGGCCAGATCAGCGAGGCTGATATGATGGCAAATCCCTCTACGAACCCGGCCGAAACGCTTCTCTCGGTTTTCAGCTCTGAGGTTGTGCTTCAGATCGTCCTTCTGGTCCTGTCATCTTACCTTTTTGTGAAGATTATTATTTTTATTATTCTTCATTTCTCTGAGAGGTTTGAATCACAGCGTGTAAAGATACGTATGTTTGCACCTGTTGTCAAGATCATGGTATATCTTATTGTCCTTTATTTGATTGCCGCATATATCCTTGAACTTTCAGCTGAGCAATTGTTGGCTTTTAGTGCGGTTGCAGGTGCGATTATAGGATTTGGCTTAAAAGACCTTTTTTCTGATATTGCCGGAGGCATAGTGATTGTACTTGAGAGTACATTCCATCTAGGTGATCAGATAAGGATGGGTGACTATTATGGGGAAGTTATCGACATAGGTCTCAGATCTACCCGGCTGAAAACCCCTGATGACAACATAGTATCTGTGCCAAACAGCCTGATATTTACCGAAAGCGTCGCCAGTGGTAATTATGGAAATTCGGAGATGATGATCGTTACGGATATGTTCATAGATCCCAAGTCTGATGCGTACCTTGCTATGAAAATAATTAAGGAGGCAGCCTTAACCTCAAAGTACATATTCCTGGATGAGAACCACAAGGTCACGGTACTGCTGAATGAATTCCCATCTCATCTGAGGTTATTTGTCAAGGCTTATGTCAATGACCTGCGATATGAGTTCAAGTTCAGGTCGGACATAACCCTTCGAAGCTGGAATGCATTCCATGAACATGGCATCGAGGCTCCGGAAGCGTTTTTTCCTGGATATTATCAAAGCAAGGACTCAGATTAACGATCTTCTGAAAGGAATGATCTTACGGATATATAGTAACCGAAATTGGCCCGCATACCTGAGTAAAGAAAAAGAGATCGGATCTACCAGAAAACAGACATCCCCCTGTCTTTTTTCCCCATATCCGGTCCTTTGAAATACCTTTAGAAAGCTTTAAATGCAGTGAAAATACTGCCTTATTTCATTTCTACCGTACAGTTCAAGAACCAGCCCCGAAGTTGAACTAAGACCAAAAAATTTATTGAGATCATTCTGAAATCAAAATACCATCAAGATCCTCTCTGTGAGATGTCCATAAGATATCATCTCGCAAAACAGGAGATTAAAGACCTTAACGTGCTCATCCCAGGAAGTCAACAAACTCCCTTTACCCTATTTACCTGTCATAATAAAAAGTAATGAGGGGTATACGATTGCAGTTCTTCCTGTAAGAGGTATAAAACAAAGCCTGATTACCTCAGCTATTTCTGGAAGGCATCAACCAGTTACTTGACGGAAAAAATGACAGGTCTGCCGGATCTGTGGTGTAAGCATGGGACACTGCAGCAACTACAGACAGGGTTCCCCGGAGTTTTTATCAAAAGGATATGAAACAGGAAGCAATTCAGTCTTTAGCCAGGTGCCAGTTCATGGTATCACCCAATATCGCTGTATCAAAAGGTCATCTTTCCTTACTTCATTTTCCAGTATGCCGTCACATTTAAGGATGGTTTTTGCAGAAGCTGTATTCGTCTTTTCGCAGGTCAGAAGCACTTTTAAAATACCAAGACCCCTTAATAAGAAAAGTGCTCTTTTGAGAATGAAAGTTGCATAACCCTTCCCCCGTTCCGAGGGGCGAACACCATATCCGATGTGTCCCCCATAATTTAACAGGTAGTCGTTAAGATCATTTCTGATGTTCAGTACACCCAATATGCATTCATCTTCAACCAGAAAATAAGTATCGGCAGGTACAAACCCATCGGGACACGTTTCCTTTTTTCAAATCTGCAGAGATCTCCCACCCAGTTTTCGTAACTTTCACCTGAAAGTCTTGCTGAGTATGGAATGATCTGTTCGTTATACTTTTTCCACTCCATGGCAAAATCTGTATACGATACTTTCATTTCCAGCGTTGGTTTTATTAATTCTATGTTCTGCTTCATTATTATGCTTCAATAAAAATTTATCAAGAGATAGATCTGAAATTATAATGATACAGGATATAAATGTTTAAAACTTTTATTATCAAAACAGACCATACACATCAACCCGGAATAAAAAAGCAAGGCAATAGACCATTTTTGTTGAGGGTTTAAAAACCAGAATGGTCATTGGTCTTGATCAGTGATTGTGAACGTAAAAGTGCTCCCCTTCCCTTCCTCACTTTCAACCGCGATGTTCCCTTTGTGCATTTCAACAAAGCGCTTTACGATCGTAAGCCCAAGGCCGGTACCGGCATATTTTCTTTTGTTCGATGCATCGACCTGTGTAAAGGGATCGAATATGTCTTCCTGTCTGTCAGCAGAGATCCCGATGCCACTATCTGATACTGATCCTGCACACCAGTATCAATCTTTATTGCATTAATAGATACTTTACCATGATCTGGTGTGAACTTAATGGCATTACTTAGCAGATTGTACATGATCTGTTTGAACTTCAGCCTGTCAGCAAAGATCTCATCTGCCTGGATGTCAGTATCAATTCCAATACTGATGTTTTTCCTGATGCCATCGGGCTCATCTGTGCAACGATCTCATTGAACAACTCCCTGATAGAAAATTCCTCGCATTCAAGTTCCATTTTTTCTGATTCTATTTTTGCAAGGTTGAGAATATCATTTATAAGTTCCAGAAGGTGTCTGCCACTTTTATTTATATGCTCCACATAAGTCAGCTCTTTTTCGGTCAGCATATCGCTGGCACGCATGCCAAGAATATCTGAAAAACCAATAACTGCAGTAAGGGGGGTTCGTAATTCGTGGCTTATATTTGCAAGGAATTGTGACTTTGCCCTGTTGGCAGATTCAGCTTCCAGTTTAGCATGCAGCAGGTCCTTCTCTGCCTTTTTGCGTTCAGTGATATCTCTGCATACGCAGAAAATCAGTTTCTGTTCCCCAAACATAGCTGCGCTTGTACTTATTTCAACATCAAAGAGAGTACCATCCTTGCAACGGTGTATGGATTCGAAACGTGCGCCATTTTCATCAATCTCTCTTACCATCCGGAGAATTTCCTCACGTGTTGAAAGATTTTCCCAATCCTATATATGCAATTTAAGAACTTCTTCAGGTGAATAGCCAAGCATGTCCGCATACTTCTGATTAGCTTCAAAAACCTTTCCATTCCTGTCAAGGATAACGATACCATCACTGGACTGTTCAATAAGGACGCGTCTTCGGACGGCTTCTTCGGCAATTTTGATCTCTGCCCGCTTACGTTCAGTGATATCCGTCAGGATAAGATTGAGGCCTATTATATTTCCTTCATCATCTTTAAGCGGACTATAGGTATTCGCATACCATCCTCCATTGAGAGCAGGATCACCATATTCTTCGATAAGGGTGAACTCTTCACCGGCAAGTACCCTATCAAAATTCACTTTTGCTTTCTCTGAGATTGCAGGATCTTTGAGGTAGCTGAGTATACTGGTGCCAGCTTTGATCCTGACCCCCCAGATCTTCTCCATCATTGACTGATGGTTTTTGTTGAAGGCAAGATAACGATATTCCCTGTCAAGAGCGAATATGGCAATATCCTCAGGACTTTCCATTATTCCCTGTAAAAGGTTATAGGCCTATCTGTATTTCATTTCAGTTTGTTTCAGCATTTCTTCTGCACGTTTACGTTCAGTGATATCATGGACAAAACCATCAACTATGAACGCACCTGCTTTCAGTTCATTGCTAACTTTTGCGTTGATCAGGACCCAGATGCTCCTGGCATCTGCACGCAGGATCTCACATTCAAAATTTTCAACATATCCCTGCTTTTCAAGGAGGGTCTTTATTTTTTCATTGCTTTTTGGATCAACAAATATCTGTTCCTGTATATTCCGTAAATAACTGACAGCCTGCTCAGGGGTATCCTGGCCCAGGATGTGAGCCATTTTCGGATTTGTCAGAATGACCCTTC
>JAFGCK010000025.1 GCA_016932675.1 Methanosarcinaceae archaeon
ACTGCTGTATAGCGCTCAGGCATGCAAGACACATTGTCCAAAAGTACTGAATTCATCGCCATTTAGGGTTTTTCCACCAACGGGGGCGCAGGATATTATCAAACCAACAACAAAGGACTACATTAAAAGAAAAATATATATACTTTACATACTAAATACGATAAGCAGTGGTAATCGCATAATGATTACGAGGTGACAAGATGTCTGAAACAAGAAATTTTGTGTTAAGGGATAAGAAAGGAAATGAGCACGGAGTATTCACCGGCAAGCAGCCACGTCAGGCCGCGCTCAAGGTAGCCAACAGAGGAAAAGGAACAAAATCAAAACCTGAAGATATCAGGCTTCGTGAACGTGGAACAAAGAAGATACACATCTTCAAGGGATGGAGAGAGATGGTCGATGCACCAAAGAACAAACCAGACTGGATGCCTGACAAGATCAACAAGCCATTCGTAAAGAAAGTAGGCATCGAGAAACTGGACAAGATCTGATCATTCACAACCCATAGTATTATGGGTTTCTTTTTTTCTTACTATGGCAAACCCGCCAAACAACTTTTAAATCGTTGAAGTGATAATCTATACCACTTAGAAGGTGCCGGGATATTTGCGCCCTTCTTCCGGTTCCCACTTAAAACACAGGTTGTAACATGACACTTAAAAGAGAGAACGTGCTGATAGAAGCGCTTCCCTATATACGGGAGTTCTATAATTCCGTAATGGTGATCAAGGTTGGCGGCCATGCAATGGTCGACCCCCAGGTGATGAGCGACATTGTGCAGGACATCGTGTTACTCAGGTATGTAGGCATTCACCCGATAATCGTTCATGGTGGGGGGCCGGAGATCACCCAGAAGATGGAGCGCATGGGAAAGAAACCGGAATTTGTTGGCGGATTACGCATAACTGACGATGAGACCCTTGAGATCGCAAGGATGGTACTTGTAGGCAATATCAATACTGAGATCGTTTCACTCATAGGCAGACATGGCGGGAAGGGAGTAGGACTCTCCGGAAAGGATGGGAGAATGATCATAGCAAAGAAAAAGCCATCCCAGAGAGTTATCATTGAAAGTGTTGAGCATGAGGTGGACCTTGGATGGGTAGGAGATACAGAGATAATAAACCCGGATATACTGAACATTGTCATAAAGGAAGGATATATTCCCGTAATATCACCTATTGCCACTGATGTGAATGGGAAGGCCCTGAACCTCAATGCGGATACGATCGCAGGCGACATTGCAGCCGCACTTGGGGCCAAAAAGCTCGTTCTCATGACAGACGTGCCCGGACTGCTCAGGGACATGAAGGATGTATCATCACGCATATCAAGAGTAACAGTGGAAGAGATAGAGCATCTTGTAGAGGAAGGTATCATTTCCGGAGGCATGATCCCTAAACTCAGAGGGGCTGCAACTGCAGTTATGAGTGGTGTGGAGAAGGTACATATCATTAATGGAAGCGTATCACATTCCATCCTGCTTGAACTTTTCACGGATTCAGGAATAGGGACGATGGTCTTCCGGAGTTGAGGCACGGACCGGAAAGGGAAAGTTCCTTTTCTTCGACCCTTATAGAAGAGCTCTTTTGGTCAGTCGGTAATGGGTGAACCAAAAACGTGGTCATCCAGTTCCAGCACGCATTCCCACAGATCCTTACACTCACAATCAAGGGTCTCCAGGCAGGAAACATCCTGGCTGAGCGAGAACTGCCTTATCGCATCCGCGACATCCCTGCTGCATTTCCTGCAATTATGGGGACCTCTTTTCGAACCTGCGCCTACAGGATCGGAAGTTATTATCATATCGGGAAACTCTTTCCTGGTCCTTCTGAGAATCTCTACGATGCTCCACAACCAGGGAGGGCGGTACTGGCCTTTCTGCCAGAGCTTCTCAACTAATGTGCCTTTCTGGACATTACAGAGGTTTATTGAGAAGGTATCGCTATATGGGACCGCATCCCGGATCGATCTTACGATATCCTCAAGGGCCTGCCTTTCGGACAGGAAAAGGGGTTTGAGCATCAGGTAGGTCTTTACCGTTGCATTGCTTTCCCTGACAACTGTTGCAGCCCTTTTAAAATCATCGAAGGTAAAGCCCTTATTGACAGAATCCTTTCGTATCAGGTCCGAACTTGTTTCAAGACCTATGGCTATCTCAAATGCTTTGTCCCTGAGGGAGTTGCGGCAATCTTCCATGGTCTTTCTGTTAACGAACTCGGGGCGGGTCTCCACCAAAACCTTTAGCACCCTGCGGTCTTCTTCCAGAGATGAAAGAATGCGATGCCTCACCTCAGGTGACACCTCGCGGGTATCGAGGAAACTGCCGGAAGTGAATATCTTGACCACGAACTCATCAAAGCGGGATGCCTTTGCCATGGCATTTTCAAGCTGTCTGAACAGGTCCTCATCAGAAGGCGGGGCCTGTGCACTGTCGTATACGTAGCCACACATGGTACAGCCTCCTGCCTTTCCCCAGCAGCATCCGGAAGTCCGGAAAATGATGGTCAGGGTGTCTATCTTACGGCCGTCCAGCAGCTCAGCTCCTGTCCATGCCGCAGATGGCCTGTCCGGAGGAGAGGGTTTCACCCTCTGTCTGTTCCTGATCTCAAGGACTGCTTTGTTGATGGACATTTACTCGAACTCTATTGTAGCCGGGGGCTTTGGGGTAAGGTCATATACAACACGTGCTACGGTCGGAAGCGCTGCTGATATCCTGGATTCTATCCTGTTGAGGACATCCCAGGGAAGCTCCATGGCCTCGGCGGTCATGCCGTCCCTTGAACCAACAGCCCTCACCGCAACGATCCAGCCATGCACCCTTACGTCACCTTTCACCCCTGTACCCTTGCCTATAATAGCCGCAAAGGTCTGCCATGGGTGGAATCGCTCTACAAGTTCCTCTTCAACTATAGCATTGGCTTCCCTTACGATATCCACAAGTTCTTCGGTGACCTGCCCTACTATCCTTACAGAAAGACCTGGTCCCGGGAAGGGCATCCTTTCTGATATCTCGCGGGGGAGGTCAAGGGCACGTGCCACTTCCCTCACCTCGTCCTTGTAAAGGTCCTCTATTGGTTCGACTATTGACCTGAAGTCCATGACAGAAGGGAGCCCACCCACATTGTGGTGTGATTTTATGCCTCCCTCGGACTCGATCCTGTCAGGATATATAGTTCCCTGTATAAGATATTCGGCTCCCAGCAATCTTGCTTCTTCCTCAAAGACCCGTATAAAGGTCTCGCCTACAGCCTTGCGCTTCTCTTCAGGATCCACGATACCTGCGAGAGCCCCGAGGAAACGGTCCTTTGCATCGATCACCTGGAGGTTCGTGTCGGAGAAAATCTGTTCTATCCTTTCGGTCTCACCTTTCCTCATCAGGCCAGTGTCGATATAGATGGGTGTCAGCCTGTCACCTATGGCACGGTGGGCCAGGATGGCACAGACCGAACTGTCAACTCCTCCGGAAAGTGCTATGATGGCCCTGCCATGGACCTGCTGGCTTATCCTTTCTATCGCTTTTGGAATGAATTTGTCTACCTTGACCATGAATATGAACTCCGGCAAATGGATCTTGAATGATGATGAACGATCAGATATTTACATGGGATCTATTCCTCAGATAGAAGTTCGTACATATTAATGCTCGCCTTAGCGGAAACTCCTGCACAAAGGCCCATGATCATAATATATATAGAAGGCAGTTTTAGCGGGGATATTACCAGGATATCTAATTAGAATTTAAGCTTTAAAGCCTGTTCTTTTTTCATTAAAGCCGGTGATCTTCCAGATCTCTTTCTGGACACGGATTTACACCGATTAACGCGGGTTCATGGCAACATCGGTATCTAAAACCGGCAAACGGCAAAATCCGCGTAGATCCTGTGTTGATCTGTGTCTGAAATATTTTTGTAACTGATCTATAAGACGCGGATTTACACCGATTAATGCGGATTCATAGTAAGAACTGAAGCTAAAACCGGCAAACGGCAAATCCGCGTAAATCCTGCGTTAATCCGTGTCTGAAATATTCTTGTAACTGATTTTCCCAAAACACAGGTCAATGCGGATCTACGTCGATTTCAGGTATGATTGAATGCTGTCTGATTGGAAAAGGATTATTGGAAGCTAATTAGACGCCCTCATTACTTACACCCTGCTTGCCAGAACATTATATACAGGGAATTCGTATGGTCAGAAAAAAAGATTACCGGTCAAAAGATGCATCAGACTCTCCAGAAGTACTTTGGTTACTCATGTTTTCGCCCTCTTCAGGAAGACATCATCAGGGATGTGCTTGAAGGCAGGGACGCTTTCGTATTGATGCCCACCGGCGGGGGAAAATCCCTGTGCTACCAGTTGCCTGCCCTCATGATCGATGGGCTGACGGTTGTTGTCTCCCCTCTCATTTCCCTGATGAAGGACCAGGTAGACAGTTTGCAGGCAAGCGGCATCAGTGCCGCATACCTGAACAGTACCCTTAACCAGACAGAGTCAAGGAAGATCTACAGGGAAATAGATAATAACGAGATCAGGATATTGTATGTGGCACCTGAAAGGCTCACCATGTCCCATACGATATCCCTTATCCAGAAGGCGAAGGTAAGTCTTTTTGCTATCGATGAGAGTCACTGTATATCCGAATGGGGACATGACTTCAGGCCGGAATACCGCAAGCTCAGCTTCCTCAAGAAGAAGTTTCCCGAAGTGCCGATCATCGCCCTGACAGCCACTGCCACTCCCAGAGTACGGGAGGATAGCATATCCCAGCTGGGCATCAATGGCTGTGCGACCTATGTTGCCAGTTTCAACCGCAAGAACCTTCTATATGAGGTCCGGCCGAAGAAGAATACTTATGACCAGATTTTGCAGTACCTGAGAAAACACAGGGGGGAAAGCGGGATAATCTACTGCCAGAGTCGCAGGAATGTGGACAATATAGCCGCAAGGCTCAAAAAGGACGGTTTCAATGCACTTCCCTACCATGCAGGGCTTAGTGATTCCCAGAGGGAAAGAAACCAGGAGATGTTCATCAGGGACGATGCGGACCTCATTGTTGCAACCATCGCCTTTGGGATGGGGATCGACAAATCCAATGTGAGGTTTGTCATCCACCATGACCTCCCGAAAAACCTGGAAAGCTACTACCAGGAAACTGGCAGGGGCGGGCGTGACGGACTCAAATGCGAATGTATCCTCTTCTTCAGCCGCGGCGACAGGTACAGGATAGAATATTTCATCAAGCAGAAAGGAAAGAAGGAAGAAAGGGACATCGCCTTGAAGAAGCTCCAGGACATGGTAGCATTTTGTGAAAGCACCACGTGCCGCAGGAAAGTGCTTCTGGGTTATTTCGGGGAAGAACTCAAAGAGGATAACTGCGGCAAATGCGATGTCTGCCTGAAGCCAAGGCAGAAGATCGACGGCACCGAAGATGCAAAAATGCTGATCAACTGCATCAGTGAGCTTGACCAGCGCTACGGCATGAACCATGTAGTGGATGTTCTCAGTGGATCCGGTGCAAAAAAGATAAGGGATAAAAGGCACGATACACTAAATTCATATGGCGCGGGCGATATGCATACAAAGGAGAGATGGATGGAGATCGCCCGTGAGATGGTCCAGCAGGATCTCATAAGGGTGGAAGGTGCAAGGTATCCGCTCCTGAAGCTCAATGAAGCAAGCATGGAGATCCTCGAGGGTAAACGGACGGTCACCCTGACAACGACAGCAACAACCGATATTGCCGGTGCTGAAACTCAGGATGAGGGAATTCCCGAAAAGACCATGCAGTTTACAGAGGGCAGTATTGACGTATCACAATCACACAGGAAAAAGGCGCCAAATAAGGATAATGAGCTGTTCTCACGACTGAAACAGCTGCGCAAGACCATGGCCGAACTGCAGGATGTGCCGCCCTACATAGTGTTCGCGGATACGAGCCTGAAGCAGATGGCCTTAAAGAGACCGGCTAACAGGGCAGAGATGCTGAAGATCACGGGGGTCGGGGAGTACAAGCTGAAGAAGTACGGTGATATTTTCCTGAAGGAGATCAGCAAATACTGTGAAGGGCAGGAGGAGATCCCATCCGACAGCGGTGACGCCGGGAGCATTGCAGGAGCATTACTACAGAAACAGGAACATGCAAGCGATAACACAGGAGAGGGGACTGCAAAAGACCATGCCGGAAAAAGAGAAAGGATCCTGGAAGCTATAAAAGGACTGGACAGGGAAGTGGTCATCCTTGTAAAAGCAAAGCTGGATGAAACATTTTCCGAAGAGGAGATCAGATCCGTATGGTCTGAGATACTTTCAGGAAACGAGCAGGATTGATCTGCACCGGTTCACTCACATGTGTCCAGCAGATGCCTTCTGCCTCGCAGGCGGAAATCGCCGGGCCTGATGGGAGTCACCTTCACTTCCTTTTCTTCTTCTTCTTCAAGGTCTTTCTTCCCAGTGGTCCCTTCTGCCAAAGAACCCACCTCCATGTTATAATCTGTAGGTGGTGGTATTAAAAGATGGTGAAAAGAAATCCCCGGAAAAAGTATCTGGATATTGTTGCGGTACCATTTCTCAAAAACGGGTTTTTTCCAATGGATCCATCATTTATTCTTTCCTGACATCAGCCTGAAGAGTACCTCTTTTTCAAAATGGATTTCATCCGCACTTAATAGTGTTTAAATCTCATCCCATTTCTATACCCGATGGACTTAAAGCAGAAGCAATGATCTGAAGGACCTAATGTTTAATATCTGCTTCCTGGAATAATATGTGTTCTATATGAATGATATTAAAACATGGTCAAGGGATAGTTGCAAAAAAAATAAGAACAGAGGGAATTAACTGAATTAAGGATACATCTATGGGGAAAATGGTCCGGTTCGCATACTGAAACTGATATCACGTTTTCAGGTTCAGGTTTTTCAGGTTCAGGTATTGCCCCATAACTGAATGGAGATAGATATGACTCAGAATGAAGAAGGCGGAATATGTGAAGTCAGCAGGCTGAAAAATTTTCCCAATTCCTTTTTAGCTATATGTCTGGGATTGATCGGTTTTACTCTTGCCTGGCAAAGAGCAGAAACTATCCTGATCTTACCTTTCACGATAAGCAACTACTTGCTTTATATATCGGTGATGGTCATGGGAATAGTTCTGGCAACCTATACTCTTAAGATAGTGAAATATCCGGATGAGGTAAGAAAGGAGTTCAATCATCCGGTGAAACTGAACTTTTATCCCATCCTTGCAAAACTCTTTCTGATAACAAGTATCATTTATCTGAGCATTGACTTTCTGGTCGCAAAGTATCTCTGGTGGGGAGGGGTTGTGATCCAGTTCGTATTCACACTGATCATAATGTCTGCCTGGATGAAGCATAAATATGAGATTCACCACATAAACCCATCCTGGTTCATTCCTGTTGTGGGAAGCATAATCGTCCCCATTGCAGGGGTGGAGATCTATTCAGAATCCCTTTCCTGGTTTTTCTTCAGCATCGGATTTTTCTGGTGGCTGATATTGACGGTCCTGGTCATGAACAGGGTGATATTCCATCATCCCATTCCGGATAAGCTGATCCCGACATTCTTCATTCTGTTTGCACCGCCGGTGATCGGCTTCATATCCATAACCAAATTGATGGGGAGCCTGAATCCTTTCGGTTACATAATGTATTATTTTGGCCTTTTCATGTTCATTCTTCTCATGTACCAGTTCAGAATGTTCCTGAAGATCCATTTTTACCTTTCATGGTGGGCATATTCGTTCCCCATGGATGCTCTGGTCATTGGTACCTTACTGATGTATCATGAGGCTGGGGGCGTGTTCTTCAGGAACCTGTCCTGGATACTGTTCATAATGTTGAACCTCATCATCCTGCTATTGACCTATAAGACCGCCACAGCGATCAAATATCAGAAAATATGCATAGAAGAAATAGAATGAGGGACGTTTCCCATCCACCTGTCTTCTCATCTTTTTTTATGCCACATGCCAGATCAGGAGGACAGGTTCCTGCCTTTGCACCTGCATCCCTGGTTTGCCATGCGTGAAGCATTGACCTGTCTGTCCCGGATAGAACAATACTGCAACCGGGAAGCAGATCCTGGAATTCTGTTCGGGGATGCAAAATGGCCTAAAGCCAGCGGGCATGGTCCGGTCTATGGAAATTGTCAGCGATATTCAGGATCATAAAGGGAGGTCGCGTCGTGACACAGAAGCTGCTATCCGGAACTGATCAAAAAAGCAGTTCACATCAGCATGAACTGTATGGTAAGATAGAATATAAGGTCCCCGAAGACAACTGCAGTGATAAAACCCGCAGTTATCGGGATCATGAAGGGAAGACCTGGCGTGACCCACACACCATCGTTCATCCTGCCGTCCCGAAGATAGCCTTTGAGTTCTGCAATGACGTTAGAGGTAAGTTCTGTTCCGGTCCTGGTGAAACCGAACTTCACACCGTCCCCGGTCTCGCTGTATGAGTCGATCATACGGAAATGGCCCTGTTCCAGCCTGGATACTGGAGTCCTGTAGCCTATAAACATATAGAGAGGACGTTTCAGGTTCTCTTTCAGGGGATTATGCAGCAGGTTATAGAGGAACAGCCCCATTGGTACGATCACAGTGAGTATCACCGAATTGCCGAATACGCTGAAGGCAAACAGGCCCAGTGGTGGCACCCCGTTAACTGGCAGCCGGGCGCCTGCTATCACAATATCCGGGAACGTCGGGACAATAAGCGATATAACCATCAGCACCTTCGCATCGGCGCCCCCGAAGGCACCGAGCTGGAAAAGTATGTACACGAAGATGAATATGAAGGTGAAGGTAAGCACGTTCCTTACAAGATAAGGCAGGCCGAGTGTCATGAAGTCATACAGGATGAAGACATAGCCAACCCCGAACATCATCACCCATACCTCGTTGGCCACCCTGCGAGTTTTTATGTCCGCATAGCAGGCATAGAGTAAAAAAGGCATGCATGCGAGCACTTTCAGTATATCCATCATTTCAGTGTTTCTCCCATTTTTTAAGTTTCATGACCTCTGAAAGGGTAGCTCCCCTGCGGATCTCCTCGAAAAGGCGCTGTTCGGTCTTCTCGACCTCCTTTGCACGCCTTGCGATCTCGTATGCACGTTCACGGGGTATGACAACAACCCCGTTGTCGTCTCCCACGATATAATCACCCGGCCTTACGGTCTGGTTGCAGCATACGATCTCGGCATTGATCTCACCAAATCCCTTAGGTTCCCCGGCATTTGGAACATTGCAGGTGGCAAATACAGGCAGGCCCATGCTGCGTATATCATCTATGTCCCGCACCGCCCCGTCTATCACAACACCTTCAACCCCTTTTACAAGGCAGCTCTGTGTAGCAAGGCCGCCCCAGGGGGCAACATGCCTGCTGCCGTTGTAGATTACAATAACATCTCCCGGCTTTGCTTCATCGATGGCTTCCACCGCCTTTGCCCAGTCCCCCTTGAAGGTCTGGACGGTAACTGCCGTGCCAATCATCCTCTTCCCCGGCACCATGGAGAATATGTCCTGCATGGCACCTTTGCGATGCATGGCATCCGAGATATTTGGAGTGGAGACAGATGAAAGTATGGAACGGATCTCTTCGTCCACTGTCCTTTTAGAATGATACGTTACAGAAGGCGAATCTACCGCATCCCTTATTTTCTTTGCGGATGAAGTGACATCAGCTGAACGGACGATATTACCTCCTACTATCACTATCGATGCACCTTCCTTTACGGCCGTTGCACACGAACCTGCATCAAGCCCTCCTGCGATGGCGACCGGTATGTTCACTTCCCTGACAACTTTCCTCATAATGGAAAGGGAGTCCACCCCTATCATCTGCTGGTCGATACCGGCATGAACGTTCAGAAAGTCAACACCCATCTTCTCAAGTTCCCTTGAACGGGGGACCGGATCCGGGACGGATATAAGGTCCGCCATGATCCTTTTACCGTATTTACGGGCCGCCCTGACTGCCTCCAGCACCGTGGAATCGTCCGCGCTGCCCAATACCACAATGACATCTGCACCGGCCTTTGCAGCCATTTCGACTTCCATGGAACCTGTGTCTGCGATCTTCATGTCGGCCACTATGACCTTTCCGGAAAACGCTTCCCTGAGCTTGCGGATGACATCCATGCCTTCACTTTTGATAAGAGGTGTGCCTGCTTCTATCCAGTCGACACCTCCCTCAAGGGCCTCACGCCCTATCTGTACGGCACGGTCGACTTCCAGAAGATCAAGGGCAACCTGAATTATGGGTTTGATATGATCACCTTCATTTATTTTCTGTATTAGTAAATACTTTAGAACCTATATATTTAATCTGAATAAAAACTTAATAATCCACATTCAAACTCTGATTTGAGGAAAAATGGACAAAGAGTCTGAGATTTCTGAGAGGGAAAGAAACAAATTGCTCAATAGTCTTCACAGGCGCCTTTTCTGGGTAGGTGAACAAATACCCCGCACGATCAGGCTCGAAGGAAAGGAGGTGAACCTCCATGAAGTAGTGTGGGAGATAGTGAACAAGAGAAAGTATTCTCCAAAAGACCTTGAGAACATACAGATCTTCCTTGACACGCTTTATGAAAAAGAACAGAAATGTGAAAAATACCTGGAAGAAGGAAATTTAACATACCAGGAAGCAAAGGATATCTTTAATGAAACTGCCGGAATGATGCGCGCTATCATGGATCTCCAGGAACTTGCAGAGCCATCAAAAAGAGGGAGCTATGCCGGCACAAAACATACCTGCGGGGATGTAAAAACCGACGAGTGGGACAGGCTGATGAAAGTGCTCAGATCAAAGAAATAGCAGTATGGTGTGAAGACGGTCTTATTAGGATTTCGGCTTAAAAGACTGTTCTTTTTCATTGAAGCCGGAGCTCTTGCATATGCTTTTTCAGGACACGGATTTACATCGATCAACGCAGATCCAGGGTAATATCGGCATCTAAAACAGGCAAACGGCAAAATCTGTGTAAATCCCGCGTAAATCCGTGTCTGGAATATTTTTGTAACTGATTTATAAGACACAGATTTACACCGATTAACACGGATTCATAGTAATACCGGGATCTAAAACCGGCAAACGGCAAAAATCCGCGCAGATCCTGTGTTGATCCGTGTCTGGAAGATCTATGGATTGATTACATAAGACGCAGATCAATGCGGATCTACGTCGATCTCAAGTATGATTGAATGCTGTCTAATCAGAAAAGGAGTTTTAGGAGCTAATTAGACATCCTCCAATGTGAAGAGACAGCATATCAGTAAACATATATCTGATGGAATTCCTTTAGTAGTCGATGAGATTCAAGGGCAGTCATATCATTTCAATGACATCTTTCTCAAGGGATATGATCGATCATATACTTGAGACCGCTGAGAAGATGGAACCGATAGCTCTTGGAAAACAAAGATCGGACCTTCTCAGTGGTAAGATCCTGGCAGTCCTGTTCTTTGAGCCAAGTACCAGAACACGTATGTCCTTTGAGACCGCGATGTATCGGCTTGGAGGAAATGTCCTCAGCCTTGGCTCGGTCGATGCCAGCTCCATCGCAAAGGGGGAAACACTTGCAGATACCATAAGGGTCGTTGACAGTTATGCCGATGCCATCGTGCTCAGGCACCCCAGAGAGGGAGCCGCGCATCTTGCATCTGAGTTTTCCACCATACCCATACTCAACGCAGGTGATGGGGCAGGACATCATCCCACACAGACACTGCTCGACCTTTATACCATAAGAAGAGAGAGCCATCTTGAAGGCCTGAAGATAGCACTCGCCGGAGACCTCAAATACGGGAGAACGGTACACTCTCTCTGCTATGCGCTCTCCCTCTACGGAGCACATATCACCATGATATCTCCAAAAGAGTTGAGAATGCCCGGGGAGATCATAAACGACCTGGAGAAAAGGGGTGCAAAGGTCACGGAGGCAGATTCCATCGAAGAGGCCATCAACGAGGTAGACGTACTTTACATGACACGCATCCAGAAAGAGAGATTCCCTGATCCTGCCGAATACCAGAAAGTTGCAAACAGGCTGAAAATAACAAATGATGTCCTGAAAAATGTCAGGCCAGAACTTCGGATCATGCATCCTCTTCCAAGGGTCAATGAGATACATCCTGAAGTTGATGAAACCGTACATGCACGTTATTTCAAACAGGCTTTCTATGGCGTGCCTGTGCGTATGGCACTGATGGCACTCGTACTGGGGGCGATGGAATAATGGGGGGGGATAAAGAACTCCGGGTGCGCAGGATAGAAAATGGCACTGTCATCGACCATATAACTGCAGGCCAGGCCCTCATCGTACTCAGGATACTCGGCATCCCGGATTCAAGCGAGAGGGTTGTGAGTGTTCTTCTGAACTCACCCGGACAGCACGGGAAAAAAGATGTGGTCAAAATAGAGAACCGGGAACTTAAGGTAGCCGAGGTCGACAGGATAGCCCTTATAGCACCGAACGCAACGATAAATATCATACGTGATTTTAAAGTCTCCCAGAAAAAGAAGGTCCATATCCCAGAATTCATAGAAGGCGTGGTCAGATGCATCAATCCGAATTGTATATCCAACAGCAACGAACCGATAACATCCAGGTTTGATGTCACAGTGGATAATGATAACATAAAACTTCGCTGCATGTACTGCGGAAGGGAGATCTCCGGAGACATTGCGAGGCATTTGCTCTGAACAACCTGAAAAATAAAAGTGTAAAAAATTGAAACACTGGGGGTAT
>JAFGCK010000026.1 GCA_016932675.1 Methanosarcinaceae archaeon
ATCCGTGGGGAAGGCAGGCGGAAGATACTGCAGAGCCTGTGATTGAAAAACCTGTGATTGAAAAACTTGAACTGAAGAACCTGGTTTAGAGGATCAGAATACGTTTAAGGCCTGGCAAGGCCTATGCTTCCATTCCCTCCATTCCATGGCCATACCATCGGGCCTGTAATCCCTGCAGCTTGCGTCCCAGGTTCATTCCTTTAAATGAGCATTTATGAAAACTGTTTTCACCCTTCAGTATTCCTTTCCATGTGATGAAGAGTACCCTGACCCTTCCAATCAGAATGAAGTAAAGACGAATGAAGTAAAGACGAATGAAGTAAAGACGAATGAAGTAAAGACGAAGTATCGTATCCCTCACAGGGAATTGATCCCATCAATCCTGATCTACATCAACCTTGCCACCGTCATAATTACAGCGGGTGTTGATCACACCCTGAAGCATGGGCTTATAGTCGGCATCATCGTCTTCTTCAGGAACTACTGCGCTCTTTTTCTTTTCAGAATCCTTTTTTTTTGGAATAGGCTTTGACTTCATGTTATCCCTTTGGGATATGTGTTTTTTAAAGAACATTTGCCTTAATAGTAATATCATATAGTGGAACGTGTTACTATATCTTTTTTGTGGAATTGCGCTTTCTTTTAATAGAGGACGTCTAATTAGCTCCTAAAACTCCTTTTATAATTAGACAGCATTCGATCATACTTGAGATCGATCCAGAAATATTTCAGACACGGATTAACGCTAGGATTAACACAGGATCTACGCAGATTTTGACGTTTGCCGGTTTTAGCTTCTGGTCTTAATATGAATCCGTGTTGATCGGTGTAAATCCGTGTATCGAAAAAAAACTGGAAGATCACCGGCTTTAATGAAAAAGAACAGGCTTTTAAACTTGAATTCTGATAAGATGCCTCTAATTGCCTGCAAAGGCCATTCTCCATCTTCAATAATATGAAGCGCATTTACTTCTTATCAGGCTATTCGATGATTTTATAATCGTTGATATATCTTGTAAAGGTCATGATCGATTACATATTGATCCTGATAGGTCTTGCATTTCTATACAAAAGGGGCAGATTGGTTCGTAGAAGGTGCCTCGTCTCTTGCCAGGCATTTTGGAATATCCTCATTGGTGATCGGACTGACGGTTGTTGCATTCGGAACTTCGATGCCTGAACTCGTCGTTAATGTTTTTGCTTCTGTTCAAGATAACAGCGAAGTAGCATTTGGAAATATAGTTGGGAGCAATATAATCAACTTACTGCTGATCCTGGGTCTGACCGGAACAATCGCCCCCGTGGTGGTGCAAAGGTCAACAGTCTGGAAAGAGATACCATTTGCCCTGCTTGCCGTCCTTGTTCTGGCAACGATGTCGAACAAGATAGGTCTGGCCAGTGATCCAGAAAACGTCCTGACAAGGGTAGATGGGATAATACTGCTGTTTTTCTTTTCAATTTTTGTTTATTACATATTCGAAACGATCAAAAACATCACAGAGGACTCGTCTGATGGCATTAAGGAACAAAAACCTATAAAAATTTCATTTATGCTGGTCGTCGGCTTTATATTTTTAGTGATAGGAGGGGGAATGACTGTGGATGCTGCGGTATCGGTTGCAAGGCAAATGGGAATAAGCGAGTTCCTGATATCTTCAACAATAGTTGCTGCAGGAACATCACTTCCTGAGTTGGTTACATCGGTTGCTGCAGCAATCAAAAAAGAGATGGACATCTCTGTTGGAAACATACTGGGCTCAAATATCTTTAATATTTTCTTCATAATGGGAGTTTCTGCAACGATTTCTCCCCTGGCAGTGCCAGTCGGTATCAACCTGGACCTAGTTGTTTTGGCAATCGCAACATTGCTGTTCTTTATCTTCATGTTCAGTGGGGAAAAGCATAAACTGGAAAGATGGGAAGCGCTGATTTTTCTGGTTATTTATGCGGGTTATACCCTTTTTATAATACACAGGAGTTGAAGTCCAACCATATTCAGCTGCAGATTCCAGAAAACAGATCAAAAAATAAATAGAAAAAGATTACTTCAGCGCTTGATGAAAGAGCAGGATTACAGCAAGATCCTGCAGTGGAACTTATTACAGAGTATTATTTGAAAATGCAGGAAATTCCATGGAAACTGCTGCAATTCTACAATCCAATGCCATATATCTCCACCTGTCAATATATATTCCGGCCGCAGGCTGAGTGGAAGTATAGGAGCTATACTGTGTAAAAACGCCGAGGGGGGGATTCGAACTCCCGAGGGGCGGATGCCCCACAAGCTTTCCAGGCTTGCGCCCTACCGCTAGACTACCTCGGCACATCGATCATTGCGGCTTGCTGTGCCAGCCTTGCGGATAAGTGCCAGCATCCATTATTACTCTTTCGGTCACTGCTGCGATCCCATGGTCGCAACTGAGCATTTCCTCTGTGCTCATCTGAGCTTTGCACAGCGCAACAGCCTCACCTTTCAAAGAGAAGAGACAGACTATATCCCCCTTTTTTATATCGCTGTCAAGACTTGCTATACCCGGGACAGCAAATGCCGCGCCCCTGCATACAGCATCTATGGCACTGTCGCGGAGGATGATCTTCGGGAGATGCCTGAGTCCTTCCTCCATGGGCCTTACATATCTGCGCAGGTATGACTCATCATTGTCCTCCCTCCAGAACACATAGGCATCTTTCAGCTTGTGAAGGGTCACAAGGGAATCCTCCCCTAAAGGACCGGTCTTTGTCCTGCGCAACTGCTGCATATGGGCTCCGCAGCCAAGGGCTGTGCCAATGTCATGGCAGAGCTTGCGCAGGTAGGTCCCTGCCTCGCATCCGACCCTCATCAGCACGGACCTGTCCTTGACCTCGATAAGCTCAAGGTAGTAGATCATCCGCACACGGATCTCGCGCTTTACAGCAGAAACAACTGGCGGCATCTGGAAAACAGGCCCAGTGAACTGCCTGCAGATGCTGCGCACCCTCTTCTCAGGAACATCTTCATGCAGGCGCATCAGGCAGATATATTCCTTGCCAGACAGGCGCAGGGCTGAGACGGCCTTTGTTGCCCTGCCAAGCATGATAGGCTGGACGCCCGTCACACCCGGATCCAGAGAACCGGAGTGCCCCGCCCTGCTTAAGCCGAGAATATCCTTGACCCAGGCAGTCACCTCATGGCTTGTGGGACCCCTTGGTTTGTCAAGGTTCACCATTCCCATCTCGATATATTCCATGACAGGACGTTCAGAAGGAGGGCAACCGTAAGCGTGGTCCGTTGTTGCGTCCGCCTTCTGGATAATCTTGTGGGGACGTTCGGAAGGTAGGATATCAGAAGAGGTCATCGTAACACCTGCCAGTTTCAGACGTTGTCAGAAAAGCAGTCCATTGCACATGAGATAATATCTGTGATGGCGAACTGGTCCCATTTTTCGGAATCGATCACCAGGTCATAGATAGAAAGGTCCCCTATGTCGATGTCATAGATACTGCTGTAACGAATGGCTTCAGATGCCTCCCGCTCTTTTGTTTCCCTGAGTTTTTCCTCAAATGGGCCGGATTCCCGGCCTGCAATGCGTCTGACCCGCACCTCAACAGGGGCCTTTAGCCAGACCTTGAGCGCCTTGTCGGCCATATGGCCTGCAAGCCTTCCTTCGAGAATGATGTTGTCCTTGGTACTGGCAATCTCCCTCTGCAGTTCATCGATCTTAAGGTCAATGGAATCATCGGATTCGGCCAGTTCACCAAACTCTGCCAGGGTCATCCCGTATTCCCTGGCAAGGGAACGGAAGACCTCTCCTGCAGAGACCATTTCAAGTCCGTACTTTTCTGCAAGTATACGGGAAACAGTAGTAGTGCCACTGCCCGGCAAACCACTGATAGTGAGCAGCAATTAAACTCCACCGACATCCAGGGCTTTCCTGATCAACTGACTCACTGCAAGGGACGCAATGAAGTACCAGAATATCCAGTACTGGAAGGGACCAAGCATAGTATCCGTCAGTATCTGTTCACCCCAGAAAGGGAATACCATGGTTGCAGCTTCATGGCCGCTGATATAATAATACGCCCACATGAACAATGGAAGCGATATTATACTTATGTACGCCATGGGTTTGAACTGCTGCTTTGACATCTCCATCTGCTCGGCCATCATGTCATTACGCTGGGCCTCCATCTTCTTCATCAGAGCTGTGTTATTGGAAAGCTGGGCTTCCCTGAACTCCTTCTGGAACACACGCATCTTTTCCTGGGTGGAGCGCATCAGTTCCCAGTCCATTGTGTATTTCTGGATAAGTGATGCGTAGAGAGCAGTTATCGACGCCATTATGAAGAGGACAACATGGAAGTTGCTGTCTCCCAGGAGATTCACCAGTGGGTCCATGATAAAACCCACGGATTGACCCAGCGAATCCCTGAAATCCTCTCCAAGGATAACAATGCCTATCATCAATGAAATACCCAGAGCAAGCAGTACCTGTTCCAGCTTCTTTTTAAATTCGGCAGTTGCCAAAGCATCACCTATATTGACCCATCCTTAATTGTAGCGATCCATCACATTGCTTATCGCTTCAAACACCTCATCGACCGTGCCGTTCCCGGCAACGTTGACAAGGAGTTCTTTTTTCTCATAATAATCAATGAGAGGTTTTGTCTTTTCACTGTAGACTACAAGCCTCTGTTTGATAACATCTTCCCTGTCATCATCACGCTGGTAGAGTTGCCCGCCGCATGCATCACAGATGCCCTCCTTCTTTGGAGGATTGAACATTGTGTGGTAGCTTTCACCACATTTACACATCCTACGGCCGCTAAGCCTTCCGATCAGTTCTTCATCCGACACATCTATATTGATCACTACGTCCAGTGGTTTTGATATCTCTTTAAGGATGTCATCAAGCGCATCCGCCTGTGGAATAGTTCTCGGATAACCGTCCAGAAGGTAACCACTCTCACAATCCGGTTCTTCCAGCCTGTCCTTTATGAGACCTATAAGCACCTGGTCTGGAACAAGCTCTCCCCTGTCCATGTATTCTTTAGCTTTGAGACCAAGTTCGGTACCCTCACGGGCATTAGCCCTGAGTATGTCACCCGTGGAAATATGAGGGATATCATATTTCTGTGACAATTCCCTGGCCTGTGTGCCTTTTCCAGCACCCGGAGGACCGAATAATACTACATTCATTGTATCAACACCTGATTTATTCCTGCCCGAAGAAAGACCTTACCATCGGGTGCATCTCCATCATCTGCTCGGATGCTATATCCTCATAGAGACGGTACACAATACTGACCGTAAGCAGAAGACCGGTACCTCCTGCGCCTCCAAGCGTACCCAGCAGACTGGCAACCAGTGTCAGCAGGCCTATGAAAGCGCCACCTATCACAGTGACCTTCGGGATATATCTGGTCATCACTTTCTCTATACTGCCGATATTCCTCCTGAAACCGGGGATCTGCATGCCCGAATTGAAGATCTTTCTGGCCGTTGGCTTTGCACCCATTCCGGTCGTCTCTATCCAGAAGAGAGCGAATATGATACCGCCGATTATCAGGAACACGGCATCTGTCAGCACGTGAAGTACTATCTGCCATGTCGCAGGAGCAGCGACCCCATAACTGGAGAACGATTCTCTTACAAGTGAAGGTATCCAGTCATATGGACTGTGTATCGGTGCAAGGTAATACATTATACCGTTGACCGGGGTTGAATCTACATATTCTCCAAGGAAGGTGATCCCCCTTCCACTGAGCACTATTCCGATCAACTGTATGTTAGCCTGCAATGCCCTGACAAGGATCATCGGAAGTACTGAAGCGTATATGAGCTTTACAGGGAACTTTCCCCTTGCCCCCCTTACGGAGCTGTGTGCCAGGGGGATCTCAATACGGGTACTCTCCACATACACTACAAGGAGGAATATGACTACCGTGCTGACAAGAGCAAGAATTCCTCCCCTGATCAGCATGAACATGACACCGTCAGCTGTGAACAGGTAGTCAGCACCTACATTCTGTATGATGTATATCCATTTAGGGAAGAAACCAGCCGGCAGACCGGTAGAATCCGCCACCCAGCTGAACAGGCCTGTTACGATCTGCTGGGATACACCTGCCACGATGAACAGACCCACACCTGAACCTATGCCCCATTTGGAAACCACTTCATCCATGAAGAGCACAAGTATGCCTCCGATGCAGACCTGGATAAATATGATGGCTGTGACAATGCCCGCACTCACACCAAGCGTCGCTGCCAGCGACGTGTCCGGCTGGATATATCCGCCAGCGATCTGTGGCAGAGCCTCAAGGACGATCATAACAAAAACCAGTGTCTTCTGTGCACCCTGGAAGAATGCCTGGTCATCCGGACTGGACATATCGAGCTTTATGACATCAGCGCCTACCAGCAATTGCAGTACGATGGAAGCAGTGACTATGGGACCGATACCAAGAAGCATCAATGAACCCGATGCTCCAGCAAAGAAAGCTCGATAGGATTCGAAAAGATCGATCGAATCCGGGGACATTCCAAACAGCGGTATATTGGAAAGTGCGAAGTATAGCACGAGTATGCCAAGAGTCCAAAACAGCTTGTTCTTGAAATGCACGTGCCCTTCGGGACTTGAAACCGCAGGCAATTTATTAAAAATTGGTTTTAAACTTTCCTTAAGACTCATTAATTCCACCCTTGACTGGAAATCCATGCTTTTTTGGGGTAAAACAACCCTAAATAGCCTTAACCATTAATAAATATACTCTATGTTATTTAGATAAAACAACAAAATATATAAATAAATATGTAATGCCAGATGGCATTACTCTTCGGGTTCTTTGCAGGACCCGCCTGCATCTTCGATCTTGCTTCTTGCAGTAGCTGAGAACTCACAGGCTGACACTGCCAGTTTCTTTGAGACCCTGCCCGTACCCAGGACCTTCTCGATATCAAGACCATTGAGGTCTATGTGATACACCTCATCCCTGAGTTCCGCAAAACCATCCTCGACAAGCTGGTCTGCAAGCTCATCCAGTTCCCCTACATTGACAATGGAAGTATCCCTTATGGTCTTCAACGGACGGCTGAAACCTTTCTGATAGCCTATCTCGTAACCAAGCTGCATTGCACGGGTTGCATGGTGCTTGGATCCTCCGGCCTTCCCCCTGCCACCACGGTTTCCGGCACCGCGCCTGTTCTTGCTGGTACCTCCTCCGCATGTGCGTGAGCCCCTGAACTTCTTAGTGTTACCTTTTTTCATGCAGATCACCTCATTTTCTTTAACAGAAGGTTGATATCCTCACCGTTGTTTCCGAGGATACCACCCTGCTGTGCAGTCCTCTTTATGCCTGCATGACCCTTTCTTGGAGGGTGAAGCCTGAACACCGGCTTAAGTTTAGGTACATCCTTCACAGTTGCCTTTCCATCGATGACCGCCTGGGCAAATTCCTCGATGGAAGAGAAACCTGTGTTCTCAGCAACATATTCATCAGTAAGTTTTTCGCCGCCCTGCAGCATCCCACGGTTTTTGAGCATCTCCGTAAGTGTTTCCACACTGATCGGACCATATGCGACATAGTCCTTGACCTTCTGGATCATACCCTTGTTGTGTGGATCGTCACTGAGAAGAACGCAGTGGTTCACCCTGTGCAAGCGGAGCATTTTCAGGGTATCCTCAATGGATCCCCGCACATTCACATTACCACGTACTCTTACGAGAGCGTACATCTTCAGGCCTCCTCTTCAAGATTGGCAGGCTGCCTTACGGTACTGGTGTTGTGCAATGCATTGAAAGTTGCCTTTGCGAAGTTCAGAGTCGTTCTGGTGGTACCTTCCGTCCTGGTCCACACATCCTTTATACCTGCCTTCTCAAGCACCTTTCTTGCAGTGTCCCCTGCAGCAAGGCCAAGTCCGCGTGGAGCAGGCTTCAGCTCTACAATTACACTGCCTGCCTTTCCTCTTACCTCGGATGGTACTGTATGTTCACGGCCACATGCGCATTCCCATGAACCGCATCCACGCCTGACCCTTACGATATTGATCTTGGCATTATCTATCGCCTTCCTGATAGCAGGGCCTACCTGTACGTCCTTTGCCTGTCCAAGGCCCACGAAACCGTTGCCGTTACCAACGATGACTGTTGCTCTGAACTTGACACGGCGTCCTGAGTCGGTCATCCTCTGGACCATGTTGATATCGAGCACCTCATCTTCAAGATCAGGTAGCAAAATATCGATTATCTTGGATTCCCTTATCGGCAGGCCGGAATCGATCGCCTCGTCCATGGAAGCTATCTGCCCCTCATGAACGAGTTTTCCGAGCCTTGTCTGCGGGACCCATTCTTCTTCATATTCATACGCCATATAATCACCTAATTGAAGTCAGCAGAGATTTTTTCCTTAACTGCATCGAACAGTTCCGGCAGATTCGATCCTTCCATATACTCTGCGATATGTTCTCCTCTTATACGCTCGTCCGAGGGCAGTATTGATGGATTATGGGGGATCTCGAATCCCGAATCCACAATACCCTTCAGGGTCGCATACACACGTGATCCGGAAGATGCTGCCTGGAGCCCCAGGTCAAGAACGCCATATTCAAATCCCTTGCTCTGCGCCCTGTAACCGAACAAAATACCGGTAAGGTACGCAGCCGTTGTGTTACCTGTGGATGCCTCATATCCGTACTTCCTGAGTTCTGTCGAAACAGCGGATGAAAGGGTGACGTCCCCTTCAGGCTTTGGAGCAATGAGCTGGATCTGCATATGCCTCGAGCTCTTGCGCACGACCACACGGTCCTCCTTTGAAAGGAGCAGCCTGAGCCGGAGGTGGTAGTCCGTGCGACCTTCTCTTCGTCTCCTGAACGCGACTTTATATCGGGGTCCTGTTGCCATTATCAGATCCCCCTCATCAGATTATGATACAAATGATTCATTGTTATTCCTCACCACTTTTAATGAGTTTCTCGGACTCCAGGTGTGTCTCCAGGTGAGCAACACTGCGGTATTCGCCACCTTTTGCCTTGCGGTATACCTTGCAATAGGTGGATTTGTCCAGAGAACCGTCTGCACGCAGCTCTTTGAGTCTTTTTCTAAGAGCACGGATCTTCTTCACCCACTGCTCCTTTCGCGGGTTACGTGCACCCTGCTTACCTTTCCTCTTACCATGTCCTTTGCGATGTCCATATTTACGCTTGGCATCCCTTACCCTTGCACGACCACGGCTGACACCCTTTACAGGTACTGCCTTGATATTACCGAGTTCTATATGCTCACGTATATCAGCTCTTGTGATCGCAACTGCAATATCGTCCGCAGATTCAGGTTTAAGCCATACTCTGTGAACACCGCATCCGAGCACCTGGGAAGCTATCCTTTTCTGATTGGTCAGATCGGTCATCTTACTCACTCCTCAGCGGGTTCAGGACCTTGATACCAAGTTCTGAGGCCTTTGCCTGAATAATTGATTTCTTCCTTGCACCGACCTTTGCACCGATCCTTATTGCCTCGTAGGAGGCATCGACACTGTCAAGATCGTTGACCGTGTTTACAAGTACTTCGGAATATCCCGATGGGTGAAGTCCCTTTACAACTCTGGGGCTACCGTAGCCGACCTGTGCAAGGGCACCCTTTGCCTTGTAGTGCCTGCGCTGTTTTCCTCTAAGACCCCTTGGGCGTCTCCAGTTTGAATCCAGACGCTTATACTTGTGGGAGTCTGTCCTCTTGAATTCGGGTTTTTTACCCTTCTGGACCTTTCTTACCTTAAAGAGGCGTTTGATCTTACCTTCCATTCAAATCACCTACGCTGTCTTCTCCACTATGTAAATCCCATCCTGGAATATACGCGGGTCAAACCCTTTGATCTTTGTTGCCTGCTCGATGTTAGCAGCGGTCTGGCCAACATCCTCCTTGTTGATACCTGAGACAAGCACTTCATCAGCACTTGTCTTTACAGCCGTCTCGCCAAGGATCTTTGCAGACCTTGCCTTCTTCTCACCGAGGAAGTTACCTATTGTGAACTTCTTGCCCTCGACCTTCACCTGCATAGGGAAGTGTGAGTAGACTACTTTCATACGGTATTCGAAGCCTTCTGTCACACCCTTCAACATATTGCTGATGTGTGAAGCAAAGGTTCCGACCATTGCCTTCTGGGCCTTCTTGTTGATCGAGGTATCTATGATGATCACAGAGTCACTGATCTCAATATTGATACCTGGATACCAGAATTCCCTTTCATTCTTGCCCTTGGGCCCGGATACTGAAATGACCTTGCCTGTGAACGTAACAGTTACGCCCTCAGGAATTGGGATCTCTTTTTTGATTTCTTTTGCCATGATATCCCATCTCCGTCAGTACACATAAGCAAGTAGCTGCCCGCCTATGTTATTCTCACGAGCCTCGTACAGTGACATCACACCAATTGACGTTGTCAATATAAGTGTACCGAAGTTCTTTGCAGGCAGATACTGCTTTTCCCATCTTTCGAAATCTGCAGCGCCTACTGAATAACGTGGTTTGATAGCACCACATTTGTTGATCCTTCCAACAAGCTCTACTTTGTAAATGCCCGCCTTACCATCCTCTATAAACTCAAACTCGCCAACATATCCCCGGGACTGCATGACCTTCAGGACAGTTCCGATGAGCTTTGAAGCAGGCTGGATAGTACAGGAACTCTTACCTATTGCCTCTGCATTCTTTATTGTAGATAAGGCATCAGCAAGTGGATCTAATAATACCATTTATCTCACCTCACGTATATTTCTCGAATCCCATATCGTGGGCAATCTCACGGAAGCAGTGCCTGCACAGGTAAATATCATATTTCCTGACAAGCCCCTGTTTCCTTCCGCATCTTTTGCATTCATGTGCGCCACGGCCGAAGTTCTTTGTGGTCTGAACCATTAGATAACCTCCACTGCATATTTGTCTTTAAAGAAAGCAATTGTATCATCCTTTATGATCCTGTGGGACGCAGGGACCTTGGTCTTTGCTATTCTTCTTTTACTGATCCTGTAACCCGGACGATTGACAACCACGTTGACATCCATACCGAATATACCTATGTTGGGATCATATTTCATACCTGGGAAATCAGTGTGTTCTTCTATACCAAAGGCCACATTACCGTTCTTGTCAAACTGTGAAGCACGAAGTTTGTTCTCGATAATTCCCAGCGCGGTCGCAAGGAAACTTTCGGCACGTTCGCCTCTGAGAGTTACCTTACATCCGATAGGTTCATTCTTTTTAATACTGAAGGCAGGCAGGGTCCTTTTGGAGTACGTCCTGATGACCTTCTGTCCTGTGATCGCACTGAGTATACCTTCGGCATCCACAAGATGCTGACCACTTTCGCCCACACCCATATGGACTACGACCTTCTCGACAACAGGTGTCCTCATTTCATTACTCAATTGCCTCACCACCGAGCTTGATCTCTGGTTCCTTCTCACCAATAACTATCACATAATCCTCAATGGTCTCAAAGTCATAGTCCCCGGATATTGAAACCGTATTGTTCCTTGAACTGCGGACAGTTTTGATCTCCTTGATCGTACCGATCTCACCGGTATGCCTGCCACCAACGATCATTGCAAGGTTGCCGACTTCATACCTGATGTGCTTCAGCACTTTCTTTTCAGGCAATGAAAGGATAATTGAGTCCTTTGTATTGTAATCGTTGGATCCCAGGACATTTGAACCGTCACTGAGGTTGAGCTGTATGGCCCCACCTTTGACAACGGTCTTGCCGTTGATCCTGCAAAGCTTGTTCACATTAAGATCCTCAAGCCTGTGAAGTTCAAGCCTTCCTTTATGATCAAGCAGGACACGGTAAGATACATTCTCATCAGGGATGGATACTACGTCAAGTAATCCGACTGGGAATCTCAGATCCTTTCGGACAATTCCGTCGACAAGCACCTTGCCCTCGGAGATCACGCGTTTTGCCTCTGCACGATTACCAACTATACCCAGCATGTCCCTCAATACTACAGCAAGGGGAATGCTCTGTTCCTTATGATGTGGACCAGGCCTTGTAGAAGTGATCCACTTATTAGATTTCTTTGATACCTGCCAGCTGTTTGGCACAGATATTCTCTTTTGATGTTTGCCCACAGAATCACCTACTCCTGCTGATAGTTCCTTCCCTGCGATCATCCTTCATGTAAAGGGACGTTATCATCACGTTTGAAGGATAAACAGGTCTTGCAACCTCAGTTCCGTCTGCCCTGGACACACTGATACCTTCAACAACTATGGTCCCGTGCTTAAGGGAAACTGCCTCTACCTTGCCTGTGCTGCCTGCATGATCTCCACGCATCACCTTCACCATATCGCCTACAATAACGTTTGCAGACCTGCAACCGTATTTTTCACGCAGTTCCTTTGAAAGGAGGGCACCCATATACTTCTGCCTTATGTGAAGAGGAGCATTATATCTTGCTTTTCTCTGTTTTCTTGGCTGATTCGATACCATCTTTCACACCTCATGCAACTATGGACGCCGTGGTACCAATCTTTGGATACCTTTCAGCTGCTTCCCTGGCTACCGGTCCCTTGAAGTCGGTCCCTTTAGGGACACCGTCCTTGTCAACGATTACAACAGCATTGTCCTCAAAGGAAACCCTCAGACCATCCGGACGACGGAATTCCTGCTTCTGGCGGACCACAACAGCCAGGAGGATCTGCTTGCGCATCTCGGGAGTGCCTTTCTTCACAGATACCACGCACATGTCACCGATACCTGCCTTTGGATGTCTGTTCTTGACACCGCGGTATCCTTTGACAGATATTATCTCGACTACACGGGCACCTGTATTATCAACACAGTCGATCTGCGCTCCTGCATTCAATGCACGTGGGATGCCCGATCTGATACCCCTCATGCCTGAGCCTCCGCCCTGATAACCACATATGATTTGGTCTTGCTCAACGGTCTGCATTCTACGATCGTCACAACATCCCCTACCTTTGCATCAATACAGGGAGGATTGTGTGCATGGATCTTAGATTGCCTTTTCTCATATCTCTGATATTTCTTGATAAGCATCTCATGCTTGCGCTGGATGACCACGGTTCTGTCCATGTTGTCGCTTACCACGGTCCCTACAAGGACCTGTCCGCGAACAGGCAGTTCTCCATGGAATGGACAATTAACGTCATTGCACTCCTTTTCCGGAGCCGGGACATCCAATCCAATATCTCTTGCCATGATTATTACCTCATGCGTATTTTCCTAATGTTCTTGGTTCTGTTCTCGGGTTGTGAGAGCAGAAGGTTCCCTTCTATTTTTACATGCCTCACAGCATGCTTGCCCGAAATTTGGGCGGGTATCCGAAACACAAAGGTCGTGCCCATCTTTGGAACCATTTTCTCCGGACCCGCCTCTGTTTGAACAATAATCATGTTCTTTGTTTCATCAACCACTTTGCCGCGTATATTGCTCAGTGTCGGATTGCTAGCATCTGCAACTTCAACTAACAGTCCAATCAATTCGTGGAATATCAGTTTTGAAGGGATGATTTCCACTTCAGATCTCCTTCATTTCTCTCTGGATGGTCTTGATCCTGGCAATGGTTCTCCTCAGTTCCCCGATCCTTCCGGGATTGTCAGGAGCTCCTCCTGCAGATGAAAGAGCACGCTCACGAATGAGTTCGTCCCTCATCTTCTCAAGTTCATCCATTCTTTCTTCAGGGGACATATCCCTTATCTCGTTCAAGCGAAGAATTGCCATTACTTCTCCTCCTTATGGACACGTGCGATGGGATGCCAGTAATCATAGCCCTCGTGCTTATGCTGCCATACACCATCCATAAGCCTGCGCTGTTCATCAACAAGGTCTTCCATAGGCCCGGGTTCTTCAGGCACTTCTTCCGGGCTTTCCCCTGAAGGTGCTTCTTCTGTTGCTGGCTCAACAGTTTCCTCTTTAACTGTCTCTTTAACTGTTTCCTCAACAACTTCCTCCTCATCTGCAACTTCACCTTCAGCTTCTGTTTCAACAAGCTTCCTGATCTCGCTGCCAGCTTCTTCTGCCACAGGCACCTCTGCCACAGGTTCCTCAACGACCTCTTTCAGGTGGAAAGAGTCGGGCAGAACCGAACCCGGTGGGATGATCCTTACTTTGCACCCAAGGGTTCCGAGTTTCTTTACAGCGGTAGCAAAGCCCTCATCAACAATATCATCCACAGGTTTCCCTGCGTGTTTGATATAACCTTGGACAAGTTTCTCGACCCTTGACCTTGCACCTGTCAGTTTTCCGGAAATTACAATTTCACAACCCAGTGCGCCTGAGTTCATGATAGCCCTCATGGTATTGTGGCCTGCTTTTCTGAAATACCAGCCTCTCTCTATGGATGAAGCAAGACGTGATGCCATCATCTGAGCATTGAGTTCCGGCTTTCTGACCTCCTGTGCATCGATCTGAGGATTATCGATGCTGTACATCCTGTCAATATCCCTGGTAAGTTTGCGAATTACCTTACCGGCCTTACCGATGACCATTCCAGGCTTCTCGGCGTATATTGTGATCTGTGTACCCATAGGAGTACGGTTTATCTCCATGCCACCGTAACCTGCTCTGCTGAGCTGTTTTGCGAAATATTCATCCATGGAGGCTTTCACATAACCTTCCTGGACGAACTTCTTCTCTATTGCCATTAGCGCACCTCGTTCAGAATAATCTCGATGTTCACAGTTTCCGTATTCTTGGGACTTCCGCGGCCACGGGCCCTTGGCATCATCCCATGGATGACACGGCCACGTTTTGCAGCAACATGAACGATATACATCTGACCGGGATCAAGTCCCTTGTACTCTGCGTTGCTACTTGCGTTCTCCAGAATCTTCAGATATTCCTGTGCTACCTTGACAGGATACCTGCCTGTAGCCATGGAACCTTTCCTGTGACCTGCGCCATCATGATGTCTCTTGAAAGGGACTGCCTGTTTCATTTCGGCAACATCTTCGAGGTATTTCCGCGCTACTTCGATACGCATGCCTTTGATGGCATTTCCAACCTCGCGGGATTTCTTAGGTGATATGTGAAGCTCTGCACCCATTGCTTTGGCAGAGGTCTTCGGATCGAATTCCAGAGTATATTTGATTCTCGCCATACATTATCACCTTACTTCAACGGAACGAACTTGCTTGAACGGGTTGCTCCGACACCCGCACTACCGTGAGTGACCTTTGTACGGGTTGGTGCGAATTCTCCGAACCTGTGTCCGATCATTTCAGGCTGTATCTCTACTGCCACAAATGTCTTACCGTTGTATACTTCGATATTTTTGCCAACCATATCAGGGAATATGATAAGATCCCTGTAGTGGGTACGTACGTTATCCTTACCATCCTTGAGACTCTGAAGGACCTGTTTCCTGCCTTCTGTGAATCCCTTCCTGATAGTACGGCGTTCACGGGAAGGCAAAAGTTCAGCGAACTCCTCGATGCTCAGAGACCTGAGTTGTTCAACCGTTTTGCCACGGAATGTATATTCACCTTTTCGTTTTGGTAATTTGGATGATGATTTTCTTGCCATGTTCTAGCCTCCGGTTTAACGCTTTCCTGTCCTGCGTGCTGCAATCTGGCCTACCTTACGTCCCGGAGGTGCATTCCTGCTGACCGTGGTTGGTCTTCCGGGGTGCTGCCTGTTACCTCCACCGAAAGGGTGGTCAATTACATTCATGGCAACTCCGCTTACACGGGGATATTTTGCAGCTCTTGCCTTCATCTTATGATACTTCTTACCCGCCTTGAGGAACGGCCTGTCAACCCTTCCGCCACCCGCGATGATACCAATGGTTGCACGGCATCTTGGATTCAGCCGTTTCATCTCGCCGGAGGGCATCTCGATGACTGTCTTGCCATGCTCATGGGATATCACTGTTGCATATACACCAGAGGCACGTGCGAACTGTCCGCCGTCATTGGGTCTGCCTTCGATGTTACAGACAGGGATACCTTCAGGGATCTCTGCAAGTGGCAGGATGTTTCCTGGTTTTATTTCTGCGGAGATCCCGCATGCGATCTTTGAACCTACTGCAATCCCCTCTGGTGCAAGGACCAAACGCTCTTCACCATTATCGAAGGAAACTTTCACTACCGGTGCGGAACGGGCAGGGTCATGTGTAACCTCGAGCACCGTACCATATATAGTATCATTCTCATCCACACGGGGATGTTTCATCGAGGCCTTGTACTTGTGTGAAGGTGCCCTGTAAGTAGGAGATCCACGACCTCTGTTCTGTGATATAATTCTTTTTGCCATACGATCTCACCTCACATCAGACCTATCCTTGTAGCGATCTCGTGAGCAGCTTCAGTGCCTTCGAAGGTCACTATGGCCTTCTTAAGACCCTTCATTGTGCTCATGGTGCATACAGAGGTAACAGGAAAACCGTACATCTTCGTGACCTCAGCCTTGATCTGATTCTTATTCGCGCGGGAATCTACAATGAACTGTAGTTTGTTGTCTTCCAGAAGCATCATTGCTTTTTCAGTGATGAACGGATATTTTATAGCAGTCATTCGAACATCCCCTCCAGGTCAGCTATTGCAGATTCTGTCCACACTGTCAACCTTCCTGCATGGGTTCCCGGTGCAAGGAGCTCTGTATTCAGGGAAGGGACTGACACTACGTCCACACCTGCAAGGTTCCTTGCAGATCTGAAAAGCGCAGAGTCATTTGCTGCTACGATCAGGATGCTCTTCTTGTTCTTATATCTCCTTCCACGAAGTTTTCCCCTTCCGGCCCTGATGTTCTTGCCTTCCTTTGCACGGAGGACGTCATCATAGACACCTGCAGCCTGCAGGAAACTTACAACGTCCCTTGTCTTTTCAAGGTCTTCCAATGCCTTCTCAGCGACCAGCGGAAGCCGGGCATCGAACCTGTGACCACGTCCCCTGACGATATCTTCGTTTGCAGTTATTGCTATGGCTGAACGGATAGCCATGCGTCTTTCCTTTTTGTTCACTTTCTCTGTTCTGTCCGTTTCGGTCTTAGGCGGATGTGCCCTCCTTCCACCGACAGCCTGGGGGACTCTTGCTGCACGGCTGCCATTTGCAAGCCTGGGGACCTGTGCGACACCCCTGCCTGAGCCCCATGACTGTGCTGAGGTTTCCATACCTGCATACAATTTGGTACCATAAGGCTGTAGCCTGTTCGCCTGTGCCGTAAGAACAGCCCTTTTGATAAGATCAGGCCTGTACGCCTCATCGAACACTGCAGGCAGCTGCACATCACCCTTGATGTTACCGGATAGATCTATAATATTTACTGTGACCATTCACTTCACCCCTGTTTGGACTGTGTGCTCACATGAAGGAGCTGTGGTTCACCCATTGCAGGTGCCTTTGACCTCATCGGGTCTCTGAGCCTTACAAGCCTCTTGGAAGGTCCAGGTATGCTTCCTTTAAGCAGGATATAATCTCCCCTTACAAGTCCGTAGTTCAGGAAACCACCATCGGGATTGATCTCCTCGCCATCTGTGGATACCTTGAGGATACGCTTGTTATATTCTGTCCTCTGGTGATAGCCCATCTGGCCCATCTGTGGTACCCTCCAGCTAACACGGGAAGGATTGAACGGACCAAGGGTTCCTACCTGCCTCAGGCTTCCCTGACGGGAGTGCTTGTTCTTTGCAAGATTGATACCCCATCTCTTTACAGGGCCCTGTGTGCCTTTACCTGTGGTAATGGCTGCCACGTCCACGAACTCACCATTGCTGAATACATCATTGATCTTGATCTCGGCCCCAAGTACTGACCTGGCATATTCGAACTTTTCCTGTACACTTGAACCATTGACTGCGGTTTCCATTATATCTGCATTCTTCTTGGGAACACCGCTAAGGTTCTTTGGTAAGGTATAGGTTATGACCTTGATATCGGAAACATTGCCTTCTTCGATCAGAACGCCGATCTTCTCCAGAGCCGCATCGGTATCAGGCTTCCCGGGTAATTTAACGGTCTTCCCCAGGCTTTCATCGAGTTCAGAGCTCCAGGCCTCAGCAACAGCTTTCTCACCATCAGAGGTTTTATCATAAGCACGGATAGCAGCAACACGAACAGCAGGTGTTTCCACAACTGTGACAGGCACTGAGATCTCCATACCTTCTGTCAGACTGTTCTTCACATCATCGATCAATATCACGTGAGTCATGCCTACCTTGTATCCAGCAAAGTCCTGAAGCTTGGGTCCCCCGGCTGATTCAGGCCATGCATTGAATTTTGGGATGTGGCTTTTTGCTCTTTTGCGCGGACTGAAAGCGAGTGAACCTCGTCTTGGTCTATGTCCTTTTGCCATTCTTATTCTCCTGATTTCACATTTTCTTCTTAGTGGAGCCACACGGGTGTATGGCCAGGATGCAAAAAAGTCATCAAGTCAACCAGAATAAACCTGACCCAGAAGGTAATAACGCTATGTGAAATCCACGTGTACCATAGTACACGCATTCAGCGTAGCGATATGTCGTTCCCGCTATTTCCTGATAGGACCTGGCATACCCCTGGAAGGGCAAACTCCGGCGTCATCTCGAAAAGATTTAAACATCTCTGCATTCTTGCGCACTTTTTTGTGCACGGCGGGCATTCCTGAAGAGGCCCTGTACTTCATGTTAAATCCGACTTTTTCGCACTGTAAGTTTAATTCCGCTGGATCTTCTTCACTCGTTCCAACGTTGCGCCATTAAACGTGCATTTTGTATTTAAGTTCTTTGCATGAAAAAGAGAGCATCCAGAGGAGCAGATGATCGATAGACAGTAAATACCTGAAATGAATAGGCTGATAAACCATATAAGTATTGATGTATAAATACCATCACCCAAAAGCCAGATCCAGGAGTTAGAAAGTGGAAGTCAAAAAAGCTGTTATACCCGTAGCAGGACTTGGAACGAGGTTCCTTCCTGTGACAAAGTCGATGCCAAAGGAAATGCTTCCGATAATTGACAAGCCGGTCATCCATTACGTTGTGGAGGAGGCCATAGCATCGGGTATAGACGATATCGTATTCATCACGGGTAGAAGTAAAAGATCCATAGAGGACTATTTTGACGACTCGCCGGAACTTGAGAGCCATCTCAAAAAAAAGAACAGCGAGAACCTGCTCAAAATAGTGCAGGACATCTCCTCCATGGTCGATATCCACTACATCCGGCAAAAGGAGCCCCGGGGACTCGGGGATGCCATCCTCACTGCAAGGAAGCATATCAACGATGAACCCTTTGCTGTTTTGCTTGGTGATGATATCATCGTGAACGAGGTTCCATGTACAAAACAATTGATAGATAACTTCATTAAGTACGGGCGCTCCACAATAGCAGTTGAGGAGGTGCCCGGGGAGAAGATCAGCAGCTATGGAATAATAAAAGGCAGGTTTGTTGATGACTCACTGTACACTCTTGAGGACATTGTGGAAAAACCAAAGCCTCAAGACGCTCCATCCAACATAGGTGCTATCGGGAGATATGTCTTCACTCCCGAGATACTGGACTGCATAAAGAGAACAGCAATCGGTACGGGCAACGAGATACAGCTTACCGATGCCATACGCCTTTTGAACGAAGAACAGATGATATATGCCTACAGGTTCACCGGCAAGAGGTATGACACCGGTGACAAGATCGAATACGTAAAGGCAATCATAGATTTTGCCCTCGATAACAGGGATATGCAGGACCAGATCCAAGAACACATCAAAAGTAAACAGCTGCATTTTACTGATGCCTGAGCCCGGACAAAGAAAAAAGGCATGTTCATGTGAGATCAGGGGGTAAAGACCGGAAAAAACATAAAAGCTACCAGGATGACCTGCCGGTCATACCTGTATTACAGATCGTCCCATATCAAAGGCCCGGACGTTGATATCGATCGTCTTTGGGGGCACAAGCTCTCTTACGCACTCCACTATTGTATCAATGGATACTGGAAGATAATCTGAGACTGCTCCAACCATTACAACATTCATGGATTGCGGGTGACCTGCTTCTTTTGCAAGCCCGGTTGCATTGAAAGCTTTTACTTCATGTTCCTTTTCAAGTTTCTTTATAATGGCGTCAACACCAGGATACGTGCAGAGCCCTGAAGTGACCGTGACAGGAAGAATAGGGTCAGTATTAACAATCACTACACCATCATCGGAAAGATATTCCAGGTACCTGAGCGCCTCGCTTGGTTCAAGTGCAAGCAGTACGTCAGCACTCTTCACAGGTATCATGGAACCAAGCTCGCAACCAAGCCTTATGTGGTTGACCACTGAACCGCCACGCTGCGCCATCCCGTGGGTCTCAGCCGCACGTACAGGCATGTCCTCCTTCACGGCAGCCCTGCCTATTATATCGGATGCAAGTATGGTACCCTGTCCTCCCACACCGGCAATGACAAGATCGAAAAGGGATATTCCTCCAGCACTCATTTCTTCACCTCCGCAATGGCATCGAACCTGCACAGGCGGGCACACACTCCACAACCGGTGCACATTGAATTGACAGATGCCTTCCCGGTACTGGCATCAAACTCTATCGCAGGACAACCCAGATTTACGCATAGCCTGCATCCCACGCATTTTTCTGCATCGATGACAAATGGCTTCCTGCGAATCCCCGAACGCTTTGCATCGATGACGCAGAGCTGTCTTGTGATCACAACGGACGTTCCTTTGTAGTCTTTTGCCCTTTTGAAGACCTCTTCTGTCCTTTCAAGGTCATAGGGATCCACGGTTTCCACAAACCCTGCTCCCATGCCCCTGCACAGCGCCTCCAGGGATACTTCCACAGTTTCTTCACCTGTGGCAAGCCTGCCCATGCCGGGATTTGGCTGATGGCCGGTCATTGCGGTTATGCGATTGTCCACTATAGTTACTGTGATATCTGCCTTATTATAGATCGCATTGAGAAGTCCGTTCATTCCTGTGTGGAAGAAGGTGGAATCACCAATGGAGCAGCAGATCGGCCTCTTCTCCCCTGCCTGGTACATTCCGCTTGCAACTGTTATGCTTCCACCCATACAGAGGGTGGTGTCAACGGTCCCGCTCTGGATACCAAGGGTGTAGCACCCGATGTCACTGGGAAATATTGCATCCTTGCCGAACACCTTCTTCATGGCATGGAAGGTTGCCCTGTGAGAGCACCCCGGGCACATGACAGGAGGACGCATGGGAAGCTCGATCCTGCATGCATCATAGTCGAAATCCTCTCCCGTATCGGCAGGGACATCGTTCCTTTCAAGCCCGAGCACCTCTGCAAGCACATCAGCACAGATATCCGTGTTCAGCTCGAATATCCGCGGGACAGGACCTTTTATCTTGCCGATGATCTCCACATTTGAGCCGGCCTCCTGTGCGATGATCCTGACCTGTTCCTCGACGACAGCCTCCATTTCCTCGAAGACGATAATGCGATCCGTATCCTCCAGGATAGTGCGGATGCTGTTCTCCGGAACAGGATAGGTCCCTATCTTCAGGAAGGATGCATCGATACCCTTTCTGATGATGGCCTCCTTTGCATAGACCGAAGCGATACCCGAAGCTATGATGCCGACCCTGGCGCCCTCGTGGATCTCAAGCTCGTTCCAGGGAGAGTTCTTTAACTCCCTGAGAATATCCTTTTGCAGTTCAAGCAGGCGGGGATGCCGTATCCTGGCATTCTTCGGGACCATCACCCACCTTTCAAGATCCTTTCTGAAATCTGCAACCGGCCTTTCCCCGTTCACGGGACCTATCTCAATATCGGACTTGCCATGGGACACGCGTGTGGTAGGCCTGAAGATCACAGGGATCTGTAACCTGTTCGAGATCTTAAAGGCATAAGGTATCATGTCCTTTGCTTCCTGGGGTGAGGAAGGATCCAGACACGGGATGAGCGAGAACTGTGAGTACCTGCGGGTGTCCTGCTCGTTCTGTGAGGAATGGCATGAGGGATCGTCCGCAACGATGATGATCATACTTCCTTCGACACCCGTGTATGCCAGTGTCATCAGGGGATCTGCTGCAACATTGAGCCCGACGTGCTTCATTGTAACCACGGAACGCACGCCAGTCATGGCAGCACCGGCAGCCACCTCAAGGGCCACCTTCTCGTTGACCGACCACTCTACGTGAAAGTTCCTTTCCTCCATTGCTGCCAGTGTACCGATGATCTCGGATGAGGGAGTCCCGGGGTACCCGCATATAACCTGTCCGCCCCCTTCAACGATACCGCGTGCAATTGCAGCATTTCCCAGCATATACTCGCGTTTTCTCATGAGAATCTCCTGCCAGCGTATACTTAACGATTATTGATAAAGATATCTAAAAAATGAGAATCTTGCTGATGCATAGCACAGCAAATTGATCTGACAATATTGAGCAAACATGGTGATCTGATGATTATATCTTACCTGATATTACAATAGAGAGGTATTAGATGGAACATTAATACCACATCAGGACTGGTTTAGTAACTTTTGAGAAGCATTATCGACAAATATAAAACCAAAGAACTATGTGCAATACCTCTATAATATATAATCCTGCATCCCTCTTTTGAGAAAACCAGGTGGTTCATTTCATGGTCATGGAAATCGAAGAGAAGGTCATTAAGGCAAAGAAGGCATCTATTATCCTTGCAAGTGTCAATACCCAGACAAAGAACGCTGCTCTGGAAGCAATGGCACAGGCACTTTACAATAATCAGGATAAGATCCTGGCAGCAAACCAGAAGGACGTTGAAACGGCAGAGAAGCTGAAAAGGAAAGGCGAGCTTTCCCCGGCACTTGTGGACAGGCTCAGGGTCAGCGACAGCAAGATAAGCGGAATGATAGAAGGCATCTGTGATGTGATCGGCCTGCCGGACCCTGTGGGTGAGACCATCGGAGCCCTTGAACTTGACCGGGGGCTTGAGCTCTACCAGGTAAGATCTCCCATAGGGCTCATCGGCGTGATATTTGAGGCACGCCCGGATGTTGTGCCACAGGTCATGTCCCTCTGCCTGAAAAGCGGGAATGCCACCATATTCAAAGGCGGCAGCGAGGCGCTCAATTCCAACCGGGTCATCTTCGACCTGCTGAATGAAGCTGCAGAGTCCGTTGAAGGCATGCCAGAAGGTGCATTCCAGCTCATGGAGACCAGGGAAGAGGTGAACGATATCCTGCGTCTGGACGCATATATCGACCTGTTGATCCCAAGGGGTTCAAATGCATTCGTAAAATACATACAGGACAACACCAGGATACCGGTCCTGGGACATGCGGACGGGATCTGTCATGTATACGTTGATGACGAGGCCGAGCTGGCAAAGGCATATGATGTCTGCTTTGACTCCAAGGTACAGTACCCGGCAGTATGCAACGCAATGGAAACACTGCTTGTCCATGAGAAGATCGCCGGCAAGTTCCTGCCCACAATGGCAAAGATGTTTGACGAAGCAGGCGTGGAAATGCGCTGCGATAATGGGTCCTATGCCATCCTTGAACATATCGATTTCCTGAAAAGCATCCTGAGAGCCACTGAAGAGGACTGGGGCACCGAATACAATGATCTCATAATTTCCATAAAGATCGTCGGGTCCGTGGATGAGGCTATAGAGCACATCAACACCTACGGCTCACACCACACGGATGCCATCGTTACCGAGAACAGATTCAGGAAAAAGGATTTCACAGACCTTACAGACTCTTCAAGCGTGATGATCAACGCATCCACAAGGTTCGCAGACGGCTTCAGGTACGGAAAAGGTGCGGAGATCGGCATCAGCACGAACAAGATCCATGCCAGGGGACCTGTAGGTATGGAAGGACTGCTTATCTACAAATACATACTTGTTGGCAATGGCGACAGGGTGGCAGACTACACCGGACCGCAAGCCCGCAGGTTCACCCACAGGAAGATCAACAGGGATTTCTCGGAAGTACTTGACACCACACTTGAATGATCCGGAAAGGATAAAAACCAAATATCTAGCAGAGGCCTACCTTTGACCGACAGGAAAGACATCTTCAGAGAAGTCAATAAGATAGTGATCAAGATAGGCACATCTTCCATCAGCACTGAAGAAGGAAAGCTCAACCGTTCTTTCATGGATGATATTGCATCACAGGTTGCCGCTCTGCATGAGGCGGGCAAGAAGGTCATCCTCGTAAGCTCTGGTGCAATAGGCATTGGTATCGATATACTCAACTTTGACAGCCGCCCCAAGGAAATTCCTGTGAGGCAGGCCTGTGCTGCTGTCGGACAGAGCGTGCTCATGCAGGAATGGGGCGATTCGTTTGCCAGATATGACCTCAAGGTCGCGCAGATACTCCTTACATACGAATCATTCTCTAACAGGCTCACATACCTGAACCTGAGGAACAGCATATCCACATTGCTCAGCTACGGGGTCATTCCCATCATCAATGAGAACGACCCTACCTGTGTTAATGAGATCGAGGCCACCTTCGGTGATAACGACAGGCTTTCTGCAATGGTGGCAAGCAAGATAGAAGCTGACCTGCTGATAATACTCTCCGATATCGACGGCCTCTATGACAAGAACCCGAAACGCAACCATGATGCCAATTTCATAAGCTTCATCGAGGAGATCACACCCGAGGTGGAGAGCTATGGCGGCAGCCCCACCAGCATGAAAGGTGTCGGCGGGATGAGGACAAAGATAGAAGCTGCCAAGATCTGTTACATGGCCGGTTGCAACATGGTAATTGCTAACAGCAATGTCGAGGACATCATTAAAAAGATCCTGGACGCCGAGGAGGTAGGCACCCTCTTCATAGCGAACCGGGAGGTTCACAAGAACAGGATCAGATGGATTCTTCTATCAAAGGCATGCGGTTCGGTGGAAGTCGACACCGGTGCAAGGGATGCCATTCTTAACAGCATGAGCCTGCTTCCCTCAGGAGTTATGAACGTGGAAGGCAGTTTCGACAGAGGGGACATCATCGAGATAAAATGCTGTGGCGAGGTATTTGCCAAGGGGATCACCGACTATACTTCTGAAGAGCTGCAAAAGGTAAAGGGGAAACACACTAACATGATTGCTGATATCCTTGGCTACAAGAACTACAACCACGTCATAAAAAAGGAAAATACAGGACTTATAAAAAAGGACGAAAAATAAAGAGATATCCTGTACACCTATTCCTTCACGGATCTGCCGTGAGCCAGGTATCCCGTGCCGATAATAACGGCAACCAGCACACTAAGTACCCATGTAAAGCCAGGAAGATGATACTATAACGGCCTTGAGGGCATGGTTTGTGTCCTTACCTTGAGTGTTTCCGATATCTTGCACGTGCCCAATAACTCAGTCTGATCGTTCCTTGTTTTTTTGGTTTTTCCCAAAATACCTGATAGCGATTACGGCCATTATCACAAATATACCCAGCAAGGCCAGTGCTGCAACATTGATCCCTTTTCCGGAAGATACCAGGCCGACACCGACCTTCAGGTTGCCGGAGTAGGCTATCTGCGCATCAGCATCAAGATACTTTATCTCACTATTTATACCATAGGTCTTCTCCACAGCCTGACCCTCTGCATAGACGCCAAAGGAAGCAGTACTGCTCTCCCCGGGCATGATAGTCCCAAGACGCTTTATGGGACTGGCCGCCTGG
>JAFGCK010000027.1 GCA_016932675.1 Methanosarcinaceae archaeon
ACATTCCGCTGGACATTGGTTCCATGGACCCTGACTTCTTTGCAACCCCCGGCCACAAGGGTCTGCTGGGTCCCCAGGGGACCGGTGTGCTGTATATGAAAGAGCCTGATATGATAGAGCCTGCATTCGTTGGAGGCGGTATGGTCCGCTCAGTTACCGACTCGGGTTATGAGAGCGAGCCAAGCCCTGAAAAGTTCGAAGCCGGAACTCCCAATATACCAGGTGTCATCGGACTGGGAAAAGCGGTCGAATATGTAAATGACATTGGCGTTGCAGATATCGAAAAGCATGAGCTTTCGCTTGCAAGGGATGCTGCATCACGGCTATCCGAAATCGACGGTGTGGAGGTATATGGTCCCGTGAAGCGGGCCTCTGTCGTATCCTTTAACGTTCAGGGAATGAATGCTCACGATGTTGCAATGATACTCGACCAGACAAAAAGAATATGCGTGCGCAGTGGCTATCATTGTGCTATGCCGGGAATAGACTTCCTGGGTGTCGATGGGACCGTGAGGGCATCGTTTGCACTGTACAATACCGGGGAAGAGGTCGATGCACTTGTTGATACTGTGTCAAGTATCGTTTCACTGCTTACCTGAACATAGCCCGGAAACAGGCCTGTATATATCTTCATTTCATAAACATCAGGTAAATTTCAGGGGATGGAAGCAGGGGATGAAAGCAAAAACTTATTATGCGCTGTAATTTATATGTTAGCGCAATTTGTGGTCATAACATCTATTCATAACATCTATTTCATTGAAAAAGGGGATCTGACGTGAGCAAGGACATGTTACTCTGGGATGAGACTTTATTTAGGAACGGTGAAGTGCTTGAACTCGACCATGTTCCGGAGTATTTTGCGCACAGGGATCCTCAGATGCAGGCACTCAAGTTCAGCCTGAGGCCGGCAATGAGGGGCATGCGGCCTGTTAACTGTCTTGTGAAAGGGCCGCCGGGAACCGGCAAGACCACGGCTGTCCTTAAGGTTTTCAGTGAGATGAAAGAGCACACCAGCAATGTTGTCTTTTCGAAGGTGAACTGCCAGATGGACTGCACTCGCTTTGCAGTGGTGTCCCGGATCTATGAGAAGCTTGTCAACATCAAACCGCCCAGTTCAGGTGTAGCTTTCAGTAAACTTTTCGATAAGGTCATAAAACAGCTTGTGGATTCCAACAAGATACTCGTGGTGGCTCTTGATGATATTAACTACCTTTTTCATGAGGGCCATGCTGACGAGGTCATGTACTCATTATTGCGTGCACATGAACAGTACCCCGGAGTAAAGATCGCTGTGATCGCAATCATCAGTGACATAGGCATCTCCCATCATTTCGATCCCAGGGTAGGTTCGGTCTTCCTTCCGGAAGAGATCGTGTTTCCAAGATACGATGCCGGGGAGATCAGGGATATTGTTAAAAACAGGGTCAAGCATGCTTTTTATCAGGATGTCGTTCCAGATGATGTACTTGAGCGGGTTGTGGAATATGTGGATCTCACAGGTGATCTGCGGGTTGGTATTGATCTGCTCAGGCGTTCCGGCCTGAATGCGGAAAGGAGGGCAAGCCGTACTATCTCTGTGGAGGATGTGGAAAAGGCCTACGATGCTTCCCGGCTTATCTACCTGTGTCGCAGTATACGTTCCCTCTCAGATCATGAAAAGACCCTTCTGGAGCTTATAGCAAGGGAAAAGGATACGCAGGCTGGTGAACTGTACAAGTCCTTCCACGAACTTACTGGACTTGGATATACCCGTTTTTATGAGATCATCGGGAAAATGAGCGCTTCCCAGCTGCTGGATGCTGATTTCTCGGGGAAGGGTATGCGCGGCAGGACAAGGGTTATAAAGCCCCGGTACGAGCCCCAGGATATTCTGAAGTGTCTTGAACATTGATGCCGGCAACACCAAAATAACTGTTTACTGTATCTGTAAGAACCGAGAATGAAAAAAAGTAGGTCAGGCGCAGATGATCTGCGCCAAGTTTATTTTTTCTGGTGAACTTACATATCCATATCCATGCTAGGCATGCCTGGTGGCGGGTTTGGAACCATGTCTTCTGCTGAAGGTCCTGCCGATCCCTGTCTGGATGCGATGATATCATCGATCCTGAGTATCATGACCGCGGATTCTGCTGCAGCATTGACAGCCTGTGTCTTTACCCTGAGAGGCTCCACCACACCGGCTTCCCACATGTCGATCACCTCACCGGCGTAGACGTTCAGGCCTGCTGTCTTCTGTCCTTTTTCGTGGTGTGCACGGAGTTCCATGAGCATGTCTATGGGGTCAAGACCTGCATTCTCTGCAAGGGTCCTCGGGACTATCTCAAGAGCTTCCGCGAATGCCTTTACAGCAAGCTGCTCCCTTCCGCTGAGGGTTGATGCGTATTCCTGGAGCCTGAGTGCGAGTTCCACTTCAGGTGATCCGCCGCCAGCTACGAGTTTTTCATCCTCTATAGCAACACCTACCACTCTGAGTGCGTCGTTGAGTGCTCTCTCGATATTGTCGATGACATGTTCTGTGCCGCCGCGAAGGAGAATGGATACTGCCTTTGGATTCTCGCAACCTGTGACAAAGGTCATCTCACCGCCGCCGATCTTCTTCTCTTCTACAAGCTCTGCCTTTCCAAGGTCTGCTTCGGTAATCTCGTCAACATTGGTGACAAGTTTTGCACCGGTTGCTCTTGCAAGTTTCTGCATGTCGCTCTTCTTGACACGCCTGATCGCGAAGATGCCTGCCTTTGCAAGGTAGTGCTGTGCCATGTCGTCGATGCCCTTCTGGCAGAATACGACGTTTGCACCGCATGCAACGATCTTGTCAACAAGGTTCTTGATCATCTTCTCTTCCTGGTCAAGGAAGGACTGGAGCATTTCCGGTGACGTGATGGAGATCTCTGCATCGACTTCGGTGTCCTTGAGTTCTATCGCAGTGTTAATGAGCAGGATTCTGGCATCGCTTACCTTCTTTGGCATATTGGTGTGGACACGCTCCTTGTCGATGATCATGCCTTCGATGAGCTTTGACTCCTCGATACGTGCACCGACCTTCTTCTCTATCTTGATGTTGTCCATGTCCACCTTATTGTCTTCATCAACAATGCTTACGATGGCTGAAACGGCGATGTCTGAGAGGATGTCTTTGTTTGCTTCCGCACCTTTACCTGTCATTGCAGTTCCGGCGATGTTCATGAGAATATCCCTGTTCTCCCTGGTAACTGATCTTGCAAGTGACCGGATGATCTCGCCTGCTTTCTCGGCAGCCATCCTGTATCCTGAAGCGATAATTGTCGGGTGTATGTCCTGATCGATCAATTCTTCAGCTTTCTTAAGGAGCTCCCCGGCAATTATTGCAGCGGTGGTGGTACCGTCACCAACTTCGTCATCCTGTGTTTTAGCAACCTCGACGATCATCTTTGCTGCAGGGTGTTCGATATCCATTTCCTTGAGAATTGTTGCACCGTCATTGGTAATGACAACATCTCCGAGACTGTCTACAAGCATCTTGTCCATTCCCTTTGGGCCAAGTGTTGTCCTTACAGCTTCGGCGACTGCCTTTGCAGCCATGATGTTATTACTCTGTGCTTCTCTGCCTCTTGTTCTCTGGCTTCCTTCTCTTAATATGAAAATTGGCTGTCCTGCCATCTGTCCTGCCATTTGTTTCTATCCTCCTATTAATGGAAATTATAGAATAACTATTAATTCCGGTCGTTTTCTAATGAATGTAGTTCTATATATACGTATCGGTTAAAAAGAAATAATTGCCCAGAAGGATTTCTGCACAGAACGATAGCGAATCCACTCAAGAAAAATCCAATTCAGGAAAGATGCAATAAAAAGAGAGTGAGATAAACTCACTTTACAATTGCCTTGGGAGACCTGTGAAGGAATCTCCTCTTGGCTCCGGATGAGGTGTACCTCTGTGCCGGACCAGGATGTGCTTTTGTTTCCTTGGATTTCTGTACCTTTATTGTTCTACCTTTGCGGCCTTTTACTTTGACCCATTCAATACTGCCGGTTTTGCCCATTATCAGTCCTCGTATGATCTTAATATGTGATGATAATAACATTAATCCTTGAGTTTACCTCTAGACGTAATGCTACCTATTAAATCTTACGGAAAAACATCCCGGGAACTGCTCATAAGGGGACCAAAATTGTTTTTAAGTCCGGGTCTCTATGCAGTTATATCCAAAAGGAGTTGATCGCCTTCAGAACATCAATAGATGAACAACTCTCACTTGCCAGGGAAGAATTGAAAAAACTGCATGATTATCCGGAAGAAGAATTCATGCGTATCATCAAGGAAGTAGGCTTCCAGTGTGATCTCTGTGCACGCTGCTGCACACGTGATTTCAATGATCATGTGTTCCTTCTTGAGAAGGATACCGAGGGCATTCAACAGATCGACCCGAAAACAATTGAGCCTGCACCATACTATGAACTCTGTGACCAGAAAGGCAATTTCTATGTATCGGGTTATGCGCTCAAAACAAAAGACGACGGATCATGTGTTTTCTTAAAGGACAGGCGTTGCACTATATACGACAGGCGTCCCTCCATATGCAGGCTTTATCCCTACATGCTGCATCTGGAAGCCGATGAGCAGGGCAATGTAGCATGGAGGCAGATAAGCGGCCTGAACCTTCATGGTTGCTATCATGCTGACATTGACGATGAGGATTGCAAGGTGATCGCATCAGAAGTAAAAGCATATGAAAGCTCATTCCTTGAACAGAGGATCGCATTCCTTGAAAAGGCGAAAAAGCATTTCGCAGACAGGAAACTCCGGCATGTACAGGGAGTATATGACCGGGAGATGAGGCTATTTAACAAGGGTGGTGAGATAAACGTCTCCGTGTTCCATAAGGGCTGCTTCATTGAGCATACTGTCAAAAAAGATGTATCCGGCTGACTATCTTTTTGCTGAATATGACAGTGAAGCGTAAGCCACTGATCGTTTGTCCGGGGCTTTCTTTTCAATGTCAGCGGGTGCTTTGCAGGGTCCTTTGCTTCCTTTAATGGCGGAACCTCTGCACACTTCAGGTGCAGCTATAGGTCATGTGACCGGGATGTATACTTTTCCCATTCCCTTACTTGCTATTAAAAAACATAATGTGCGGGCTTAATTTCATTCAAGGTATGCATAAATAGTTAGTGGCCAATAAAGTATTGGGGCTTGGTTTTGTAGTCTGCTACATTTCCGGGTATTTCTTAGTCCATGGCAGGGGACGGATGATCGTATGAGGGGAAGTCAGCTTGAAGGCGAAACTATTCGAATTACTGGGTATATCGGAAGAAAAGAAAAATTTGCTTTTATTGCTTCACAACAGTCCGAAAAAAAGTAAAACAATACTGGAATCAATGGGGATCAGCCGGCAGGCTTTGGTTCCGCATACTTTGCTGCTGGAAGAGAATGGCCTGATCACCAGAAAAGATGATACCTACGAATTGACCGGAGTAGGAAAGATAACCGTATGTGAAATGATACCTTTTCTTGAGACACTGGATTTTCTGGACGACAATTCCAGTCTCCTGAGGGACTACGACCTTGATTTTATTCCACCCGACCTGCTGGAATGCATCCATGAACTTGGCCCTTTAAAGATAAAAGAGCCTCCACTCTCTGAGCTCCACGAGCCTGGCAGGGAATTCATTGATACGGTCTCAACTTCATTTTCCTTCATCACTACTTTCATGTATCCGGCCTTTACTGATCTCACCTCAGTGATAATGGAAAGGGGATCCAGGATCTCTCTCATAATCAGCCAGAAGATGTTCGATAAACTGAGGAATGACTGTTATGATGATTTCAAAAGTCTCCTGGAGAAAGAACTTGCCAGTGCCTACCTGTATCCCGATGACATCGGGCTTATTTCCTTCGGATTGACAGATACATGCCTTTTATTGAGGCTGTTGAAGGTAAAAGATGGTTTTGACAACAAGATCATTACAGCCTGCAGCAGGAATGCTGTTGAATGGGGAAGGGAGCTGTTCGAATGTTACAGGATAAGATCGATACCGATCACTGATATCTGACTGTGAGAAAATTATATCCTCCCGGGATGCTCATTCCCATGAGCCGGTAGCTTTTCCTTCAAGTGCCATCTTCCCGAGCACTTTCCTGAAGCGTTTGCTTACAACAGAAGGGGTGGCATTCTCATAAGGGGTCCCCGGAAGCGGAGTAAGGTAATGTGCATGTATATTACCTCCTTTCCTGCATATCCACCTTATCATCTCAAGACTTTCATCCTGTTCCTCTTCGGTCTCATCCGGGAACCCTGCGATAAAATCAACTACAGGCGTTATACCATATTCAAAACACAGTTCAATTCCCCTGATAGTATCTTCGGTGGTGTGGCCTCTGTGTATCTCTTTCAGAATGCGGTCACTACCCGACTGTGCACCCAGGTTCAACCGGGTGTTGTCACAATACTTCGTTATAAGCCCGATCGATCTCTCGGTAATGAACTCCGGCCTTACCTCTGAAGGAAAGGTCCCGAAATATATCCTCTTATCTTCCATCTTCCTGAGGGTTGAAAGCAGCTTCTCGACCCTGTCGGTCCGTGGGTGGATGCCGTCGCTCCCGTAGGCCAGTGCATTGGAGGAAGTGAACCTCAGATCATGGTAGTACTGTGCGAACCTTGCGATCGAATCAATGCTCCGGTGCCTGACCCTTCTTCCGAAGAGACGCGGCGTCTGGCAAAACTTGCATCCGAAAGGGCAGCCCCTGCTGATCTCCAATGGTGCCATTGCCCTGGCAGGGTCAAAGCATGGATACCTGTCAAGGTCAACGTTTTCCCTGGTCTCTGTGAATACGGCGTTGCCATTGGCATCTTTGTATGCAATTCCCTTTATCCCGGTGACATCGCCACCTGACCCCAGGGCCGTGACAAGCTCGGGCAGAGTCGCTTCGCCTTCACCGATGACCACATAGTCAAAATAGTGGAGCGTCTCTTCAGGTGCGCCCGATGGATGAGGCCCTCCGGCTATGAATATGGAGTCTGCGCCGGCGTTTCCCACTTCACTGAATATGGATGTCCTCTGACTGCTTGCAAAACTGTAGATCATCAGGCCGTTTTCCGGTTTTTTGGCCATCCGCGCATCCGGCAGGAGGGGTGCAAGTGCAGCAAGACTATAGGAATTCTTCCTGTTCCAGCGAAAATTGATATCCATGTTCAGCCAGGGTCCGCAGGTGTGCTCAGTTGCCGGTTTCCACTGATCCGGAACTGCCGTCAACCTTCACGTGGTCTCCGTTCTTCAATATCTCAAATGGGTTCCTTTCCATCTTATCAACCAATGGGATGCCGGAGATGATGGCGCCGACTGCAACGATAGGTTCGGATTCGATATTTACCATGGCAGCAGGTGCCACACCGTTCTTGATAAGCTGGTAAAGTACGTATGATCCTACTGTTGAGCCTTTCCCGTGCGGGAATACCAGGACCCTGCCCCTGATGCACTGTCCGAAGAGCTCGTGCCCGGGTTCGACTATTACTCCTGTCTTCGGGTCGACGTTGCCGAGGAATGATATCGGATCATGTGTGAGGAGCACCTCTCCTTCTGCATATCCCCGGGATATGCTGCGGCATTTAATTATCATCGGTGGCACCTGCCTCTTTGACACACTGCTCGATACTTCCATATCTTGCAGCAACCCCGCACATGCCCGGAACGTATGCGAGCGCCTTGCCGGAGTTGACCATCATTGCTTTATAGTTATTTGTTGCAGGGGACACCACCATACAGGTATCGCATACGACCCTGGCCCCGCTGTTCTCGATAATCTTTACCAGTTCGGCACACTTCTGTGCGATCTCCCTGGAGGTGCAGACCCACATCTCTTTCTGTATGCTCTTGCCTTCAAGCAGTGTTGCAATGGCCTTAAGTTCTTCAGGTGAGCAGTGAGGGCAACCCAACGTGATTATGTCTGTATCCGTTTCTCCACCTTTCAAATTTTCCGAATGCTCGTAGACCTCTGCTATCTGCTGCTCTTCGATCATTATATTCTCATCAGGTCTTTCAAAATCCGAGCGGACCGCTTCCGGCGTGACCCCGTCCACGTGGTATAATGCAACGGCTCCGGATGCTGCAAGGGCTGCACCAAGGGCTTTAAGTTCGTCATTGGAAGGTTTCTCCTCCATGAAAAATATTGGTACGCGGCTGCCAATTTCCTTTCCCGCAACATAGCCCAGGGCACCGTAATCAGAGCCCGATAGTTCGCATTCCACGGTAACCGCGACAACTGGCTCACGTTTCTCATCAAGGTGGTATCCGTAGTTTGCTGTCTTTCCGATAAGTGCGGCCGAGAGTGCGGAAGGCCCCCCCTCCCTGTTCGTCCTTGCGCCAATGACCGAATTCGCATAGGAGACCGCGGATGACTCGCTCCATGCAAGGTGGTCACCAAAGCCTGCATCAAAACCTTCCAGGTAATAGGGCGTACAGGTACACTTTGTACTGATGCCAAGGCTTTCATAGGCATCTATGATCTCCTGCTGCTTTTTGGCAAAAGCCGGTTCTATTCCCATCTCCTTCCAGCGCAGCATGTCCATGCCTGCGGGGTTGAGTATTGCGGGGATCTTTACTTTCCCCTTAAGGTCGGATATCCATTCAAGCCCTGCATCCCCGATGGTCTTGTAGGATACGCCGGCTATCTGGGCGCTTTTGACAGGTATGAGGCTGTCGGCCCCATATATCTCTCCAAGTGCCACAAGTATCTCTATGGCCTTGCGGAGTGTTTCGCCATACTCTCCTGCAAGGGTCCTTTCCTCTTCCTTTGTAAGGTACATTGAAATCCCGTCTTATGATAAGTTTAAATATCTGGAAATTAGCCGGGCATTTTCGCCCTTTCGAAGTTCTGTGCCTCTGCCAGCACTTTCGTTGCATCGATGCCGACCTTTGTAGTGGTTCCGTCCGGTGCTCCCCTCGGGTCAAGGGAACTTCCACGGACATCGGGTACTATCATGATGTCCTTGTCGCCCTTTACCCTGGTGGCAATGGCGAATTCAACATCCTTCATGTCGAAGATATCGATGTCCTCATCAACCACTACCACATGCTTCAGGCTCGTGTGGCTGGCAAACGCCGCCATGATCGCATTCTTCCCGTCTCCCTCGGTCTGCTTCTCTATCTGGACAACGGCATGCAGGTAACAGCAGCCGCCTTCTGTGAGCACTACGTTCTTAACGGTTGTCACCTCGCTCACCGCCTTGTAGATCCTGGGTTCATAGGGAACTCCCATCATGAGCAAATGTTCGGGTCCGGCAGGGAGTATGCCATGGTATATGGGGTTCCTGCGGTGAAGTATCCTGGTGATGTGTATCACAGGTTCTTTCCTGATGAGGTCGTATGTGCCGGTGATATCAACGAAGGGACCTTCATCCACCCGTTCCTCAGGGTCTATGTACCCTTCGAGAACCATCTCCGCATGTGGTACTCTTATTCCGTTGCTGCATTCGAACAGTTCGATCGGTTTGCCTTTAAGTGCCGCAGCGTAGTTGAATTCCCTGCCTGCAGGAACTCTTGTTGTAGAGGCATAGGTGACCGCCGGGTCTGCTCCGATAACGATCGCAACTGGTAGTCTTTCTCCCTTGCCGGCAGCTTTTTTATGCAGCACATAGGTATGCCTCGGGGCTACAAGTCTTGCAGCAAGCCTGTTCCTGTCAACCACAAGCAGCCTGTGGATGGCCGCATTCATGACACCTTCGTACTCGGTTACAACAACTCCTGCGGTAATGTAAGGTCCCGCATCCCTCTCGAAATGTGTCATTATGGGAAGTCTGGTGAGGTCCACATCCGTTTCCACCACTTCCTTTGTGGGCGAGTCCTTAACCAGGACAACCTCGTCCCCCGGGCTGATCTGCGAGAGCTTCTGTATAATCATGTCCTTTTCCACACCTAACATGGCTGCGAGTTCGTCCCTGGAACCAAGTACGTTCATGATGGCCCGGTTGCCATCGATATCATGGAATAGTACAGGGGCCCTGGTCTGTCGTGCTATCCGTGGAGCTTCGAAGACCTTTGAAACGGGGTATGTGATCTCGACCAGTTTCCCTTTTTCCTTGAGTTTTTCTATGAATTCCCTCATTGTATCATCCGTATTACAGGTATGGTTAAATAAAAGAAATTGCTGCCTTAAATCATTATCTTAGATGTGGAACATAAGCAGGCCCACAGCAGCTTAAAATGGATGTATTCCGGCTGTCGGCCGGGTCCACAGTTTCAATATATGGCATGATAGTAACCGTTGTTCCTGGAGATCCCCACAGGCAGTCCGAACAGGTGGGACAGGTTCTCTTCGTTCAATATCTCTTCCTTATCCCCTTCCATGAATACCCTTCCGTCCTTTAGCAGTACGACCCGCTCGATCTCAGGTATGATATCATCAAGGTCATGTGTCACAAGAACAATGCTCTTCCCGGCAACTGCTATCTTTCTCGTAAGTTCCCTGAACAGGTGATGGTTCTTCATGTCCAGGCTGTTCGCAGGCTCGTCCAGCACAAGGATGCGCGGGTCATGGACAAGAGCCCTCCCGATGAGTATTCTTCGGGCTTCCCCTGTGGACATCCTGGATATGGGCTTGTCAGCAAGCCCGGAGATCCCAAGGAACTCCATTATCTCATGGACCGTGCTCACCATTTCCAGTGTCACCCTGTGATTGGGATAGATCCCGATGCTGCTGAAAAAACCGGACAGGACCACATCAAAGCCGCTGATGTCCCTGTTATAGTCCAGCTGAAGGTCTCCTGAAACGATCCCGAGAAGGTTCCGGAGGTCAAACAGATTCCAGGTTTCCTTACCCATTATCCTGAGGCTCATGTCCCTGCTGTCAGCACGGGGGCGGTAATCGCCGGTGATCACCTTGATGAGGGATGATTTACCGGAGCCGTTCGGCCCTATTATTGCAATGTTCTCTCCGTTGTTGACCTGCAGGTCCACGCAGTCCAGTATATTCCTGTCATTTCGTGATACTGTCACATTCCTCATTTCGATGAGAGGTGTTCTCAGTTCAGTTGTTCTTTTTGATGAAGGCATCTTCCTCACTGTCCGGTAGAGAATGAGGTTTTTCTCTTCGTTTAACCGCATCAATACTAATAAACTTTTGCAGAAACAGGTGCCTGTCTGCTATTTCAGAAAAAAGGGTGCCTGTATTCTATGTATCTCCATCAGGGGGCGCAACGGGTATGGTAAAAGTGAAAGTACTCCCCTTTCCGATCTCGCTTTCAACACTGATCTCACCGCCATGCAGTTCCACGAGCTTCTTTACAATGGAGAGGCCAAGCCCCGTACCAACGTACTGGCGCGAGAGGGAGTTCTCAAGTTGTCTGAAAGGCCTGAATATTTCCCCCAGGTTCTCTTCAGCGATCCCTATACCGCTATCATGGA
>JAFGCK010000028.1 GCA_016932675.1 Methanosarcinaceae archaeon
ATATCAGCATTAAGAGATGCTAATCACAGTGTTGATTTTATTGATTTATATTTAAAAAAGCAAAAATTGCCAGATTTTGAAAATTATGATTTTGTTGCAATATCGTCCAATACGATTTGTTTTAGAGGAACAATGGAACTTATAAATGAAGCAAAACTTGCAAAGATGCGAGGATGGAGTGGCAAAGTAATCATAGGTGGACCTCATACTTCAGTTGCACCTGAGACAATTCCCGATATTGTTGATCATATAATAATGGGCGAAGGTGAGAAAGCAATTGTGGATATTGTTGAGGGTAATGAGACAAAAAGAATCGTTAGGGCAGAAAGGATTCAGAATCTAGATAAACTCCCATTGCCTGCTTATGATTTATTTGTTGATTGCGGATATGATGAAAAAACATGGTTAATACCAAAAGCAAAAAAAGTTTTTTCATATAGCTCAAGTAGGGGTTGCCCATTTAATTGCACATTTTGTAGCTCTAAAAATATATGGGGGAGACAATATACATATGTTTCTCCTGAAAAAATGGTAGAAGATTTGAAGGGATTGCAAGATAACTATAGAATTGATGGCGTATATTTTCGGGAAGATAATTTTACAGTTAATAAGAAAAGACTCCAAAGATTGTGTGAACTTATGAAGGAAAAAACACCTAGGTTACTTTGGGCTACAGAATCTCGGGTTGATACTCTAACTGAACCGTTACTAAAACTAATGCATGATGCTGGTTGCAGAGGTTTATATTTTGGTGTAGAAGGCGGCAATCAGAAAATGCTAGATTATTATAACAAAGAAATCTCACTTAGGCAAATCGAAGATGTCTTTCGTTGGACTAGAAAGTTAGGGATGAAAACTTATGCATCATTTATAATAGATACACCTGATGAAACAATTGAAGATAGAATGGATTTGGTGAATTTAATAGAAAAAATCAAACCGGACTTTTATAACTTAAATCATTTTACAGCTCTTCCTGGAAGTGAATTATATGAATATTCTCTGCAAAAAAAATGTTATGAATATGTAGATGATGTAGGACTACTGATTATGCCTAAGAAAAATTATCCGGGAGTTAGTTATAAAAGGAAAATTTTGAAAAGACTTAAAAAAATCCAGCATTTTTCTTAATTTTCTCTCCATTTGGCTCAACCGTAATTAATCGACTTAAGAAATCAAAAAACAGAATATCAGTTAGGAGTATACAAAATGAAGACTAACATGCGTATGAACTTAGAAAATAAATTAATACCTATTCTAAAGCAATATACAAAAGGGGAAGTGTTAGAAGTTGGATCAGGAAATTTGAGTTACAAAAAATATGTAAACTATACGGACTACAAGACCTTAGATGTAAATAGTCATTTAAGAGTTGATTTTTGTGAGGATATTCATGAAACAACTTTGTCTTCTGAAAGTTTTGACACTGTATTGATGATAGAAGTATTAGAACATCTTTATAATCCCTTCACAGCAATAAAACAAGTTAATAGGTTATTAAGAAAAGGAGGGTATGTGGTAGTAACAACACCTTTCATATATCCTTATCATGGTACACCACATGATTTTTATCGCTATACTAAATACGGTTTGATGAAAATATTTGATGATTTTGAAGAAGTAAAAATAGTGGAATATGGAAACGTTTTTGGAGCAAGTTTAGATATCTTAACTTCCTATAAGTTATTAAAACCATTGAAAATACTGAATATTTTGATTTCTAGCAAAATTTTCGATAATACATTCAACACAAAAACTCCTACCGGTTGCTTAGTTATAGCTGAAAAATGATATCAGTTACGTGGCTATTTTTCTTATTTGACAACTTAACAGAATTATTAATCGCAGGATATTTGACAGAACATCGAGCACACTCTATAGTTCAATCAGTAGTTACAATATCTGCGCGCAACATACCGAAATTTAATATTCTTAGAAAACTTGATATTGGACCTTTTTCATATATATTTCTAAGTAGGTGATGCGGCATTATAGCGAGTCGCCCAATCCGACAACCAGCATCACGACGATATTGATCGGCAGTTCGATTGCCGAATCATCGGTAAACATTTTTTCTGTTTTTTGCAAATAACCACCAATCAGAAAAAAGGGACATCCTATATAAATTCGATGGCAGTTGCCTCATTTTTATTTAGTATGCTGAATAATTAAGAGAGTTGAGGGTTAAGGACATTAACAAAAAACCATTCTTAGAGCATTTGAATCCTGATATCCTCGCATTGGTCTGACATGCAGTATTCATGGACCGCATGTAAGTTCTCTGGAGGAAAAAGGAAAGTTCGCTTCACCTGATGGTATAGAAAGCCAGAGGGCAGCAGAGGCAGGCATGGCCTGTATCGCCTGAGCATCCGGAATTGCAGGGCTTTTTTGCCATAGGAGTTGATGGGTCTGCATACCCGGGATAGTTCCGGGGAACATGGATACTGACGGCTGTGACCGTTCCCCGGACCTCATACCAGGATCACTGTCCGGGGTCACACCTTCGAACGAAGGAACAGTTGACAGATGAACGTCAATAATCGTTACATTCATGTACCAAAACCCTGCTTTAAACCCTCATGAAAAAGATAGTTATAATCGATTACGGACTCGGCAACCTGAGGAGTGTCCGCAAGGGCCTCGAACACGCCGGTGCACGCGTAGTCATATCCAGCGACCCGTCCGAGATAATGGGTGCTGACGGGGTCATCCTGCCGGGGGTTGGCGCTTTTAAGGATGCCATGAAGAACATCGCAGACCTGCTTGATACTATCAATGATTATGTGGATTCGGGCAAGCCCATGCTTGGTATCTGCCTGGGACAGCAGATACTGATGAGCCGGTCCGAAGAGGGCGGTCACTCAAAAGGACTTGACCTGATAAAAGGAGAGGTTCTCAGGTTCCCGCACTCCGGCCTCAAGGTTCCCCACATGGGCTGGAACTCCATCCGGATAAACAATGAGCATCCCTTTTTTGGGGGCATACCCGATAGTACCTATGTGTATTTCGTGCACTCCTTCTACGTGGACACAAAAGACAGGAACACACTTGCCACCTGTGAGTATGGAAAAGTGTTCTCTGCATCCGTGGTAAACGATGCAGGCAATGTGATAGGCACCCAGTTCCACCCTGAGAAAAGCGGTGACCTGGGACTGAAGATGCTGAGCAACTTCGTGGCAATGTGTTAGGACGGGACGCAAATGGACATAGAAGGCTATGCAAAAAGAGGGCTCAGGAACAGGGACCCCGACCTTGAGGAAAAGCTCGCCTCAAGGATAATGGAAGTGAAGAAGACCACCAGGGAGCATGCCCACAGTCTTGCCAGGGCCACCATCGTGGAAGCAGAGGCCACCCTCAGCGTCAGCGGGGATGTACTTGAGCCCACCTTATCCGGAGTTACCATGGGTGAGTTCGGAGTTGGTTCGCGGGGAAGCGGCGATTTCTACACCCACGAGAAAATAGCAGAGATCATCGGCAGGACCGGCGCCGTGGTCGACACCACCCACCTTGACGACTCGGGCGTCGTTAAGGCCTCAGGAGCCGGGGAATACATCATACTGACAGTTGACGGCATACACTCCCGCCTGAGCGACTTCCCCTTCCTTGCAGGATTCCACGTGGCCAGGGCTGCCCTGAGGGACGTATACGTAATGGGTGCACGCCCCCTGGCAATGCTCTCGGACATCCACGTTGCAGATGACGGGGACGTGGGCAAGGTCCTGGACCACATCGCAGGCATCACAGCAGTTGCGGAACTCTCCGGAATACCCCTTATCACCGGAAGCACACTCAGGATCGGCGGGGATATGGTCATCGGCGAGCGCATGACCGGGGGCGTCGGGGCCGTTGGTGTCACTTCAGACCTCACGGCGCGCGGGCAGACCCGTGCAGGGGATGTCATCCTCATGACCGAGGGGGCCGGTGGCGGGACGATCTCCACCGCAGCATTATACTACGGGATGCATGATGTCGTGAACGAAACCATCAACATCAAGTTCCTGGAAGCATGCGAAAAGCTCCTGGACTCGGGGCTCGTGAAGCATATACATGCAATGACGGACGTAACCAACGGAGGCATACGGGGTGACGCAAAGGAGATATCAAGGACAGCAGGCGTAAGGCTCGTATTCAGGGAAAGTGAGATGAGAAAGCTGGTTAACCCAGTCGTGCTCGGGATGCTTGAATCCCTTGGGATCGACTACCTGGGGGTCTCACTGGATGCCCTGCTGATCATCGCACCCGGAAAAGTGGCTGACAGCATCATGGAAACCATAAGATCTGCCGGTATCGGGATCGCCATCATCGGGAAGGTAGAGGAAGGCAGCGGCGCCATGATAGAGATAGACGGGGAGCTAAAGGACTTCACCCCGCGCTTCAGGGAATCCGCATACACACCCATCAAGAAGATGATCGGCGAAGAAGAGCCCCGTAACTTTGCGGAGATGCAGGAGGCCATTGACCGGGCAAGCCTGGCAGCCATCGATAAGAAAAGACGGGTCATCGAAAAGATCAGGAAAGGATAACCGATCTATTCTTCCACACTCTCTTCTTTCTCCTCCCGCATGGGCTCGACAACAAGCATTACACCATCCTTTTCCAGGATCCTTACCTTTTCTCCCTTTCCTATTTCAAGTTCCGAACGCGCCTTCCAGTGCTCACCCCTGTGGACCACGTATCCTTCCTTCCCGGGTCCGATGGGTCTGATGACGTTTGCAGTCTCCCCCAGCAGCTCTCCGAACTGTGGCTTGCGCTTCCTTACCTCCATGACCTTATAAAGGGCAAAGACTAGGAACAGACCCGCCAGGACCGTGGGGGCGACCACGGAGAGCAGTATGGTCCTCTGGAAGTCCGCAGGAGTGTAGTTCTGCGGAAAATCCGTAGGAGCAAGCAGCACGCTTCCGGCAACTATACAGACCATACCTGCAATCCCGAATACCCCAAAGCCCGGGGAGTTCAGCTCCAGCACGAGAAGCCCTACACCCACCAGTATCAGGAAAATAGCCCCGATGCTCACATCAAAACCGGTGCCTATCAGACCCAGGGATATGGCCACGATCCCGAAAAGTTCCGCACCGAAGCCTGGGTTAGATATCCCGAGTATTAACGCATATATCCCCAATAGAAGCAGGAGCGAGGAAATAATGGGATCGGAGATGATATCCATGAAGGCAAGTCTTAACGGTATCTCGTAGTTCACCACGGTAGCGCCTTCGGTCTGCAGCACCCTGCCCTTTATCTCCTGGCCATCCACCTGCTCCATAAGATCCTCAACGGAGGGGGATACATATTCGATCACGCCATATTCCAGGGCTGTCTCTGCATCAAGATTCAGGTTCTCCGTGATAAAAGAGGCAGCAGCCGTCTGGTTCCTGTCGTGCTTTTTGGCATTCTCGGTTGCACGTGTCACCAGGGCGTTGATCACCTTGGAATCGTTCACCGGCTCCGAGCCACTGGTCGTCACGGTCACTGGCTGGGCTGAACCGATCACGGTGAACGGAGCCATCGCAGCAATATCCGTGCTTATGAGAATGAGCGTACCCGCAGACCATGCCTGGGTGCCTTCCGGATACACGAATCCTATCACAGGTACATCCGTGGCTGAGATCTGTTCTATGATCCTGAGGGTCTCATCAAGGCCCCCTCCCGGTGTGTTCAGCGTAATAACAAGGGTTTCGTAATCCCCCTGCTCTGCAAAGGCTATGGCATCGGCAACAATATCATCTGATACGGGGGTGATGGAATCGGATATCTCGAGCACCAGCACCCTCCGCTCGGAACTGGCGTTTGCAATACCCGGCACCAGGACCGAAGCCAGTATGATAAATAAAAGGAGAATAATACAGAACCTTTTCAGGGATCTCATATTACTCCTTCAGCCTTGCTTTGAGAACGCCTTTGACATGGCAGCGATCTCTGCCATGCCGGTTGAGTTTGAGACCACTATCATGTTCTTCTCCCTGGCGATCTCCGCAAGTGTCTGCAGTTCCCTGAGCTTTATGGTCACAGGCACCTTTTCATACAGCATGGCCGCCTCCATCATCTTCTCGGCGGCAATGAACTCACCGTCCGCAAGGATTATGCGTGCACGCTTTTCACGCTCTGCTTCGGCCTGTTTTGCTATCGCACGCAGCATCGTATCGTCAATGCTCACATCCCTGATGGTCACGTTGGTAACCTTGATACCCCAGGGATCTGTTGATGTGTCCAGCATTTCCTGGATCTGCAGGTTGATCTCCTCCCTCTTGGACAGTACATCGTCCAGTTCGATCTGTCCGATCACATCGCGCAGGGTCGTCTGGGACAGGGTCGATGTTGCGTACCTGTAGTTCTCAACCTCATTGACAGCCTTTGAAGGCTCTATCACCTTGTAATAGACAACAGCATCGACAGCCACGGTGACATTGTCCCTGGTGATCACCGCCTGCTTGGGGACATCTATGGTTACCACACGCAGGTCCACCTTCACCACCGTATCGATAACCGGGATTATGAAGAAAAGACCGGGACCCTTCACACCGCTCAGTCTTCCCAGACGGAAGATCACAACCCGTTCATATTCCTTTACGATCTGTATCGCTTTTGACAGGATCACAAATGCAAAGAATGCAACTATCAGTATCATTAATTCGCCATCGGCCACTATTAACACGCTCCTAGTCGAGAATATATGCAATTAGTAAAAAGTGTCAGGGAATTAAAAACACATCGGTTAAAAGTTAAAAGCGTTTTGGAGAAGGTCCTGGAAAAGACATATAGGAGATGGGCCTGAGATCTTTTTTGAGGGGATCATACACGAAAGCATGATAGCAGACTGTTATCATTGGATCAATAACCTTCAGGCCCAGCAAGTAATAGAACTATTTTATCGTTTATTAATGTGATCGATTTTGATGTTAATAATTTCAAACCTCCCGCACAAAAACAAATGCAATAGCCACGTATACATGCATATGGTATATAAAAAAAACGATCATCCACGCAAAGACATAAATCTAACATGTGCCATTTAAGACTTGATATAATGAGCGAAAAATGTAAGGAGTGCGGCGGGAAAGGTTACATGGTCGTCGGCTCGGGTAAGTGTCCCGAATGTAAAGGTACGGGGAAGTCAAGATCTGTCGATCTTATGAAGCTTTCTGAGAAGGATGTTGACAGCTTTCTTAAAAACGGTTCGAACTGCAGTCGCTGTGGCGGGACAGGAGAGATCGAAATAAGAGAAGAATGTGCTGCATGCTCAGGAAAAGGCGCTTTTTACAGATGCAGGATATGCGGGAATGTGATGGAAGACCTGTACAACGGTGAAGAGGTCTGTGCCGGCTGTGCCAGAAAGCAGATCGTGTACAAACTTGATGATTCATGTGACATCAACGAGATGGAAGTGGGCAAATATTACCACGCTGTTGTCAGGAACATTGCGGACTTCGGTGTTTTCGTCGACCTGAACTCCGGGATCAGAGGACTCATACACTCCAGTAATATGAAGGGAGACCTCAGGGTCGCAGAACCTGTTATAGTCGGTGTCAAAGAGATAAGGCCGAAGGGAAAGCTGGACCTCCTGCCGGTAAAGATCAAAGAATACCAGACGATCGAGCTTGAAAAAGGCTTGCCCGTTAAGCTTGCCTCCGAGACCCCGGGTCTGGTGGGCATGAGTGTCAGGGTGGAAGGGGAGGTCATCCAGGTCAAACAAACAGCAGGACCGACAATATTCACAATTGCGGACGAGACCGGCCAGATATCTGCCGCTGCCTTTGAGAGCGCAGGGGAAAGGGCTTACCCCCATATCAGCCCGGACATGATAGTTACTGCCACCGGTGAGATAACCGCCCGTGGCGACAGCGTGCAGCTGGAGATCAAAAGCCTCAAGCAACTGAGCGGACCAAAGGAATCCGAGATCCTGAATCGGATAGAGGCCGCCCTTGACAGGAGGGCCGAACCGCATGATGTGAAGTTCATGGTCGAGAGCGAAGTACTGGAGAAACTCAGGCCGGCCATGATGAAGGTTGCAAAGGAGATACGCAAGGCAGTCATCAAGTCCATTCCCATACTGCTGCGCCACCATGCAGACGCTGACGGGATGACAGCGGGCCTGGCGATCGAGAAGGCCGTTCTGCCACTCATACGTGAAGTGAACGGACAGGACGGTGAATATTATTTCTACAAAAGGGCTCCCTCAAAGGCCCCCTTCTATGAGGTCATGGATGTCGTGCGGGACATCTGCTTCGCACTTGAGGATGCAGTACGCCACGGACAGAAAATGCCGCTTGTGGTAAGCGTTGACAACGGCTCAACCTTAGAGAACATACCTTCCATGAAGCAGGCAAAAGTATACGGTATCAAGATGATAGTAGTGGACCACCACCATCCTGACCCGGAAGTTGACGATTACCTTATAGCGCATGTGAACCCGGCACATGTTGGCGGCGACTTCGGCATGACAGCAGGCATGCTGTGTACTGAAGTTGCACGCATGATCAACCCGGACGTCGAGGAGCAAATAAAGCACCTGCCAGGGGTTGCAGCTGTTGGTGACCGCTCAGAATCAGAAGAGGCAAAAGATTACATCAGGATGGTCTCCGATACCTACTCCCTCCAGGACCTGAAAGACATGGCACTTGCCCTTGACTTTGAAGCGTACTGGCTTAAGTTCAACAACGGTAAAGGCATACTTGACGACATACTCAACTTCGGCGACACACAGATACACAAAAACCTCGTGAAGCTGCTGTGTGAGCAGGCAAACGGGATGATCGACGAGCAGATGGAAGCGTGCATGGCCCACATTAAGACGCAGACGCTTCCCAACGGGGCTATCTTAAATGTCCTCGATGTGGAGAACTATGCCCACAAGTTCACCTTCCCGCCCCCGGGAAAGACCTCGGGGGAGGTCCATGACCGCCTGTGCAAAAAATTCGAAGGCAAACCAGTGGTCACCCTTGGTTACGGCCCTGACTTTGCTGTCATACGCTCAAAAGGTGTCAGGATGAACATTCCGCAGATGGTGAAGGAACTCCATGAAGAGGTAAAAGGCGGAGGGGTCAATGGCGGAGGCCATCTTATCGTGGGCAGTATCAAGTTCGTGGAAGGTATGCGTACAGATGTCCTTTCCAGGCTTGCCGAGAAAATAGGAGCTGTAGAAGTGGATTAACACTTCTGCTCATTTAAA
>JAFGCK010000029.1 GCA_016932675.1 Methanosarcinaceae archaeon
CTGACAACAATGTAGTGGTAATAGGTTACAGGATAGCTCATGAAATGTTCGACCAGGATATCGGTCTTAACCGTGTGCTTACCATTGAAGACAGATCCTGCAGAGTGGTTGGCATACTGGCAGATGGTGAGAGTGACAATGCGATCATCATGCCGATAGAGTCGGCAGTGGAGATCATGGAAGATGCTGAGCAGGGTGTCTATGATAGGATCATAGTGAAGGCAGATGATGTGGAAAATGTGGAAACAGTTGTTGCTGCCATTGAAGAGAGGCTTCTGATCTCCAGGCATATAATGGATGAGGATGACCGGGATTTCAGCGTGTCCGATTCACTTTCACAGGCAGAGTCTGCAAGTGAGATGATGGGATCAATGACATTGTTCCTGGGAGCCATAGCAGGTGTATCACTTGTTGTAGGTTCTGTTGGAATTGCAAACACTATGTTCACATCTGTGATGGAAAAGACCAGGGAGATCGGTACTATGAAGGCCATTGGTGCCAGGAACAGGGACATACTGACGATATTCCTTTTCAACTCCGCACTTGTAGGCTTTGTAGGGGGTGTGCTTGGCATACTCCTGAGTCTTGTGCTGACCTCTCTCATGCCGTACCTGGGAATTTCCATGATGCGTTCAGGCATGGGGTCCACAATCGCCCCGGACCTTATGCTCATGGGGATTTCCATTGCGGTGTTCATAGGAGTATTGTCTGGTGTGATACCGGCGTACAATGCCTCGAAGATGAAACCTGTGGATGCATTGAGATACGAATAAAGGTCCTCTCTGATAGGGAGTGGTTTCGCCTGAAGCAAATCTATGCTTCAGGTGAAGAGATCATGTTCTTTGCTATTGAAAAATCCTCTAAGGGGTTGGTGATAAATGAGCCTGTGTAACAGAAGCAGAGTGAAATGTCTGTTAGTTCAATGAAATGAGGTCGATGATGATGAAGAAATCAATTGTTTGTTTCTTGTTGCCTGTGATCGTGCTATGTTCGGTCTGTGCGGTCCCTGGAGAAGAAAGCTCTGATGGGATATCGGATCAGTCTCATGATCTTGAAGTACAGGGGTTTTCAGAAAGCTTCCAGATTGATACAGCAGGTTCCGGAACAATTGTTCTGGAAAGAATACAGGCTTTTGCAGATCAAAGGCCCGGACCCAGGGGTGATACACCTGTGTTCCACAATGGCCGTATGAGGGCTCCGGAAACTGTTCCTGTGTACGATGCCGGCAGGATGATGGTTCAGCACCCAGGGGTAGTTGTACAGGATAACATGCCTGACAGGAAAGAGCTTTCGGATCTCCTGAAGCAGAACATACCTGTAGTCAATGGTATCTCATATCTCCAGGAGCATGTTACTCCTCATGAGGATGCTGTCCTGTCCTATCTGGAAGAGGAAGGGCTCGATGACAGGTATGAGATATACAAGACCTCGATCTCATGGGTATGGGTGTCGGACACGACTCTTTCCGGCAGGCAGGAAGCGTGGCTGACCCCCGAAGAGTTCCTGTACGATTCCCCTGATTACACTTCCAACCCGCTTCCGGGAACCATTGTGAGTGATTGTGAAGACCAGGCCAACGCCCTGGCTTCCCTGCTGATAGCATCGGGAGAATATGATGAGAGTTCCGTAAGGGTTGCCATAGGTGAGGTCCGGCTGGGGGCTGCAACGGGAGGACATGCATGGGTAGAGGTATATGAGGATGGGCAGTGGCTCCCGCTGGATGCGACCGCAGGACCTTACTATGATGACGGCGAAAAGCTGCTGGTAACTCCGGACAGTTCAGAAACGGACTACTATCACTTCAGGGATGAAGGATATTCCGTTCTGGAGATCTGGTATTACTACAACAACGAGTACTTCATTGACCTTGAAAACCGCGTGGCAGATGCACCTGACAACTGGATGAGCACATCTTCCAGTTATTATTGATCTTATTATCCTCTCTCTTTTTTTTGAAAATCGGCCAGGTAATCCTTTTATATTAGTTTCACGTTAAACCATTTTGTTTCATCTGAAACTATATCTTTAATGGAATATCTATGAAACGATCTGAAAGAATTGGCGCCAAAATCGGTTTCATATTCTCGCATAATCATCTCTACATCGAAAATGCGCTTGAGTCCTATAATCTAAAAGGGCCGATGTTTGCTTTCTTGCTGGCACTCTCTGATAGGGGAGGGTGCTCGCAGGAAAGCCTGGCACGATATCTCAACCTGAGCAAGGCTACTGCAACAAGAGTAATAGTCGCGCTTGAGAAAGAAGGCTATATCAACCGTGAGAAAGACGAGGGCGACAGAAGGATATATCGCGTTTTTATTTCAGACAAAGGCAGGAAAATGCTCCCTTTGATCAATGACACGCTTTCTGAATGGAATCGCATCCTGCTCTCGCAGTTCTCCGACGAAGAGGAAGAGATCTTCAGGAAACTCCTTGACAAAGCAATGAGCACTCTTGTGAAATATGACAGAAGAGCGGACGGGTAAGATGAACACATTCGCGGATATCAGGATAAGGTCATGAACAGCAAAAGCGAGTTTTTAGGTACTGAAAATATCAACAGGCTACTATGGAAACTATCCACACCCGCCATAATAGGGCTTCTGGTGCAGGCATTCTACAATCTGGTGGATACCTTTTTTGTGGGGAGGGCACTGGGTGAGCAGAGCGTTCTTGGTATTGCCGGGGTTGCTGTTGCATTTCCTTTGCAGATGCTCATGATGGTAATATCCATTGGAATAGGTGTAGGCGGTTCTTCGGTGATATCCCGTATGCTCGGTGCCAGAGATGTCAAAAAGGCAGAGATGACCCTCGGAAATGTGTTCACCTATACACTGGTCCTGAGTATTATCTTTCAGATCTTTTTCTTCTTCAATGTGGATATGGTACTGGACCTGTTCGGTGCCACGGCAGTTAACCTTTCCTATGCAAAGGAATACTCCACTGTCATATTGATGGGAACATTTGCCTTCACTTTCGGTTTCGTGATGAACAATCTCGTGAGGGCCGAGGGCAATTCAAAGGTCGCCATGAACAATATGGTATTTTCAGGTGTTTTGAACATCTTCCTTGATGCTATACTGATGTTCGGTTTTGGAATGGGAGTAAAGGGTGCGGCTCTTGCAACAGTACTTGCACAACTGGCAGGGACACTGTATCTTGTATATTATTATCTGAGCGGGAAAAGTCCTCTCAAACTGGAAATGGTGAATTTTGTTCCAGGATACGGTCTCATAAAAGAGATTACACTGATAGGCTTTGGTTCCTTTGTGATGGGGGCCTCCAACAGTTTTATGATGCTTGTATTGAACAATGTCCTTGCTGTCCATGGCGGGGATCTTTCGATCGCCGTGTTTGGTGTCGCAAGCAAACTATTGATGCTGGTCCTCATGCCCATCATAGGCATATCCCATGGACTTCAGCCAATTGTTGGCTATAATTATGGCGCAGAGAACTATGCAAGGGTAAATGAATCCGTCAGGGCCTCGTTATTTGTCACTACTCTTATCGGAGTGGCAGGGTTTATATTACTTTCATTTTTCCCGGATACTTTTTTCTCTCTTTTCAGCAGCGATGCCGACCTTATCAGCGGTGGTGCGTCTGCCCTGAGAATAATGATACTTGCCACGCCTCTTATAGGTCTGAATGTTGTTGCAACTACATTGTTCCAGGCTACCGGAAAGGCCAAACCTTCCTTTTTCCTGTCAATGTGCCGTCAGATTTTATTCCTTATACCCATGGTAGTGCTGCTTCCGTATTACTTCGACCTTTCAGGTGTATGGATGGCATTCCCGCTGTCAGACCTCCTGGCCAGCCTTCTGAGTATGTTCCTTATCTTGAAGGAATATCGCCATTTCCGGCAAAGGGTTGATAAGGCGTTTTCATGACCTTCTATCCCATCCACGACAATTATTTATATTTTTGGATCCCTGCTTCATATGGGAGGTTATCAGTTGCCGGAGAAATCATGGTTCTATGCGATGAAAGAAACAGATCTGAACGAAGGGATAGCAGAGTTTGCCAGAGTGAAGGGGACCCCTGTACTTCTTATAAAGAAGGATGGGAAGATATACACTCTCTACGGGAAATGCCTCCACATGGGCTGCCGGCTTTCCAAGGGGACCTTCAGCGATGAATATACTATGAAATGCGGTTGCCATGGCTGGGAATATGACATAAGGAGCGGTAAGTATCTCGGAGATGACAGCAAAACTCTCGGGATCTATGAGAACAAGGTCGAAGACGGGGAAATACTTGTCCTGCTTTGAAAAGGTATATGTTTGAAAGAAGGTGTTGCCTTTGCTTCCATGGGTCTTTGCTATAAATGAAAATGAACTTGCAGACGGGGAGAAAAAACTGCTGCTCCTTGAAGACAAGACCATACTGCTGGTCAGGCAGGAGGGGAACTATTATGCAATGTCCAATAAATGCCCTCATATGGGTTGTCCGCTTTCAAAGGGGAATCTGGAAGGATTCATTATAAAATGTCCCTGCCATGACTGGAAGTTTGATGTAAGAAGCGGTGAGTTCCTTGCTGCACCGGAGATAAAAGCTCCTGTCTATGATACGGATATCTCAGAAGGTAAGGTATTTGTTAAAATGGATGGTGAACTGTAATGAAGAAAGTGCTGATGTACACCCTGAGTACCTGTCCCTGGTGCATGCGGGCAAAGAAGTTCTTCAGGGAAAGGGATATCCCGTTTGAGTTCATCGATTACGATAAAGCCGACGAGCAGACCCAGAAGATGATCAGGGAGGATTGTGAGTCACACGGAGAGGAGATAGCCTTTCCCTTCATCAAGATAGGAGAGGATGTGGTAGTCGGCTACAATCCCAGGAAATACTCCGAATTTCTGGAATCATGAGGTGAGCCAATGGATACCGGAAAGCGCAAGGAACAGTTAAAGGCGATGTTCCAGCGGGTGATCGATCCGCTGGGTTACAAATACAGCCCCGATACTGAACTGGTGGATTTCCTGCTGGAACAGGAGGTAATGCTGGAAAAGGAAAAAGGCAGTCCTTTCTGCCCGTGCCAGGGGCTTACAGGTGAGCGGGAGCATGATATGCAGCTGGTATGCCCCTGTATACCTTTCCACCGGGAGCACTTCGACGCGATGAAACGATGCTGGTGTGGCCTTTTCGTCCATAAGGATGTCGATGATCCTGACAAGCTCCTTCAGATATCCAGAAAGGAATTCGAGGAATCAGGAAAGAAGGACCGATTTTAATGGCGGGTTCCTGCTATCCTGTTTATTTCATGATATGAAGATCGCTTCTGGATATCCTGCTTCATTCATGTGATCCTTTCATCTTTTTTGTATCTTTCCTTTCATGAACTGTTCGGCGGCCCATTCGATAGCATGGCAAAGAGGACTGGCAGGTAATGCAGGTAATACTTTTTTTGGCCAGGCCGGTCCCCTTTCTTTTCAGTATGGTCTTCAGGTGGATATCGGGAAGGTTGCCTGAAACGTACAGGTTCAGGTTTTATGGTGTTGGCTTAGATGGGTTTTCAGAGTGGAATTATTTCATGTCTTTATAATTTAAACAAGCTTTTGAATTTAAGATGAATTAACCTTTTATAAAAAAATGGTGTTAAGTGATGAATACCAGAATGTGGGCTCCCGGTGCACCTGTGTGACATGGTGAGAACAGGCATATCTGCTGAAACAGGCGGGTATTTGATCAAAGCAAATAAAAGAATGTCCTTAGCGAAGGCTATACCAGTGACAGGGACTAAAAAATACAACAGGCAGAGTGTGTATGCCGGACATAGAAACGGGCATAGAAAGGAACTGGCTGACTTTAGACTACTATGATATCTGGATGAAGCTGTAGAATAAGAAAGCAGCAAATAAAGATCTTGCTTTTCAAGATCAAATTCCTGGAAGATGAAACGATATTAAAAGGTACTGAGAGAAATGGGACGGGTTTAAAAATGATATTGAATAACATGACCGAGAACAAAGATATTTTATTGTTCTGTGATGTTCGAATTGCACAATTGAATAATGATAGAAAAAAGGCATTGCAGCATTGCGAGGATGATTTTATACACGAAATAAATATAAGAATTGATGCAAAAATTGATGAAATAAATCATATTAAAAAAATCATCAATGACCTCCAGTTCAAGGATTATTTAGAACAACATTTAGAACAACATTCTGATGAAATTGAATTATGAGGTCTGAGTCTCTGTAGAAACACCATTGAAAATACCATCAATAGGATGAAATCTGCAATCATTACAAGTATCCTTAATATATTTGCAGTTATTGTATAGTTGGTCAATAAGCAAATATCAGGTATTTCTACAGAGTAAAAACCTATGATAACAGGACCCTATCTCATGTGGCTTCCCATCTTCCGGATGGTAGCACATACTATTTCCAATAGATGGATCATGAGAACAAATGGGTCCTTATCCTTTTTAAAAAGTTTGTTAACACTGGAATGTCCTGCTGCAATAGGAATAAATCAGGAAGGCGCTCCGAAACTGTGGAAGTGGTCATGGAAATGACAGGATTGCGTAATGTATCACTGCGATCTTCGCAACAGGACTTAAATTTCCGGGGGCAGGGATAAATGTTTTCCAATAAAAGAATTGGTTTTTGTTCAATGAGATGAGGATGCGCTTAAAGCGCATCTCCGTCTGTCTCACCTGTACGGATCCTGAGGATCTTTGCTACTGGATAGATGAATATCTTACCGTCCCCGATAGCACCGGTTGCAGCATTCTTCATGATGATGTCTACAACAGCATCGACATCAGCATCCTTAACAACGACTTCCATCTTTATCTTTGGAAGCAGGTCTACACAGTATTTCCTGCCTCTCCACTGTTGCATGACGCCCTTCTGCTTTCCGCGCCCCTTCACATCGGTCAGGGTCAGACTTTCAAAGCCTGCTTCTTCCAGTGCGTCCTTAACTTCGTGGATCTTTGTGGGCCTTATGATCGCTTCTATTTTCATCATTCAGATCACTCCTTTGCTATAATGAATTCCGGATATGCCAAGACTCCATGTTCTCTAATATCAAGTCCGTTGATCTCTTCTTCTTCAGATACCCTGAGGCCGATCACCAGGTCAATTATCTTGAAGGCGATGAATGATATTATGAATGCCCAGAGTATGCTGAGTATCATGCCTGCTACCTGGATCACGAACTGGTTCACACCGCCGTAGATAAGTCCCGCACCTCCGGCAGTATATGCTGCATCTGCAAGGATCCCGTTACCAGCTCCTACTGCAAACACACCTACTGAGAGAAGGCCCCAGCTACCGGCGTATCCGTGGACTGCGATGGCACCTACCGGGTCATCTACCTTAAATATGTTCTCATTGAACATTACACCTGCATATACTACTATACCTGCGATGCTGCCTATTACCACAGCTGCCCAGTTCTCTACTGAACCACATGAAGCAGTGATCGCTACAAGCCCTGCGAGCATACCGTTAGCTGTAAGGGATGGGTCAGGCTTCCCTGTCCTGGTCCATGTCACCAGCATGGCCATTATGGCACCGGCTGCTGCAGAGAGGAATGTGTTGACAACTACAAGGTTCATGTACGGGTCGTTCCCGTTAAGGGTACTGCCGCCGTTGAATCCGATCCATCCGAAGCAGAGCAGAAGTGTGCCAAGGAAAGCGAATGGAAGGCTGTGACCCGGAATTGCAAGAGGCTTTCCATCCCTGAACTTTCCTATCCTTGCACCTACGAGCATTGCACCGGCAAGGGCAGAGTATCCGCCTATTGAGTGTACCACACCGGATCCTGCAAAGTCATGGAATTCGGCACCAATAGCATTAACAATTGCACCGGTTGTAAGGATGCCTGCACCGCTCCATACCCAGTGGCCGTATACAGGATATATAAGCCCTACCATGAGGACGCAGTATACCAGATATGCAGTGAACTTCGTCCTTTCAGCCATTGCTCCTGACACGATTGTTGCACCGGTTGCTGCAAACACCATCTGGAAGAACCATCCGTTCCA
>JAFGCK010000030.1 GCA_016932675.1 Methanosarcinaceae archaeon
ACCGCTTCCGATGTTTCGCCTGGCGCGATGGACCCGATGAAGGACTGGTCATCTGTAGTACTGAAAGGATCGTCTGCACTTATCCTTACAGTTGCATCCTTTATGGCTTCTTCACCTGAGTTCCTGTAGACAACCCGCAACAAGCCATCCTTTCCTGCTTCGAGTTCACCGCTCACGTTCACTATCTCAAAGTCTGCTTCATCTTCAACAAGAATAAAAACCTGCTGCATCTGCTGGCCCACAGCGTACCACAATCCGACCTCCATGTTGGTGATGCCCAGGTCAGTTTCATTATCACCGTTCACCTGTACGTTTTCCTGATAACCGTAGTACATAAGGAGATTTAGAGGATATTCTCCTGCAGGGGTATTCTTTGATATTTCTATGTTGAACCGGACAGGACTCTCAAGCTGCTGGCCACTGGCAAGTGTGCCTGCTTCCTGTGGACCCGATTTTACCCTGATGTAAGGACTGCTGGAATTCAGCATTGCAACAATACCTATAGCGGTAGTTCTTTGTGCCTCATAGCCCATCTCGGCCTGCTGCAGCTTCTGTTCCAGTTCGGTCAGATCGTCGTCTTTTTTCTCTGATCTGAAACCGGTCACAACACCCTTGTTCATCAGATCGATACTGATACTTACCTCATCCCCGCGGGAGAATTCATTATCCCCTACAAGCGTTGCCTTCACATCCGGGCCACCGTACACTGTATAGTAATTCTCGTCAAAATTGAAGAAATCGGGAAGTTCCAGGTCCATTGTAGCCATTTCCTGAGCACTGGCCTGTGAAATAAGCAGCACCATGAAGAGCATTGAAACTACCGGAACTAACCTGACCATGTTTTTGATCTTACTCATATCTCTCCCTCTTCTTTATATTTATGATCGTTATTGTCATTTTTGTTTTGATCTTTCTTCCCATTGTTCATTATATTTTTAATAATTAATACAAATCCCATAACCAGAAGCCCAGTCAGTGCAAGTCCTGTTATGTTCATTTGCCTGGCAGGCATTATGATGTCAATATTGACCTTCATGTTGTCTGAGAAGGCGATCTCTCCATCCTCATTGATATACCTGATCTCGCTATCAATGCATACATCTTTTCCACAGCGCTGCTGCCGGCACTGATGGTATATGAGACGGTCCTGCTCTCACCTGGCCGAAGGGTTCCCAGATACCTCAGGGAATTTTCCGTAGTCAGTGGTTTCATGACGATTATCCTTGCCACGGCGTCCGTTGCAGGTAACTCTCCTGTGTTGGTATACGTTACATTGATCATACCACTCTTGCCTGCTGTCAGAGCGCCTGAAACGTCACTCACTTCAAAATCAGGCTCGCTTTCAACAACTACAGGAATGCTCATAGTTGTGTTGGCAGTTGTGTAGTATGTTGCATGGTCTGTGGACAGCCCCAGCTGGGAAACCTCGCCGGTCGTCATCCGGACATCGCTCTGGTACTCATAGACCACATTCATCTCCAGAAGATAAATGCCAGCAGGCGCATTATCTGAGATGGTCAGCGTAAATGTCAGTGGGCCATCCGGCAGCTCTCCCGGAAATATCTTCTCCACAACCTGGCTGCTTGTTGCAGGGTCAACTTCAATGAAATCTGTTGCTGAGACCAGGCTTGCCTTTACCCCACGGGCAGTGGTTCTCCGGGACTCGTACTCCAGTTCCTTCAACGATATCTGATGACGGATCTCTGATGTGCCTGCATCCCTGACAGACTTCACACCATACAGGACACCCCTGTTAGACAGGACAACATTCAACCGGGCCGTCTCTCCCCTGCTGAATTCAGTGTCACCCAGTACGGATGCAAAAAGTGCAGGCTCCCCATAGGCATCGTAATAGTTCTCGGTGTACTCATGACCGGGGGGAATGTAGTCCTTTGCAGCTGCCGGCTGAATACACAGAGCAAGCAGAGCTGCAAGGAGAATACAGACAAACATGGAACATGATATGAACTTTTTCTTGTTTATCATTTTATTGAGCTTATTCATCTAACATCTACCTCCGGAGTGTTCTTTACCGGATCTGCCGAAAGGACAGCTGCTCCTTCCAGCAAGCCTTTCCTTTGCTCCCTCCCGATGTTTATCCAGCAACACGATCACAGCAGGGAATATGACGAACGTGGCCAGCAGGGCAAGCACCACGTCTATTACAGTGATTATGCCAAAGCTGCTGGTGATCACAAAAGGTGAGGCTATCAGTGCGGAAAAACCGAAGACTGTTGTCAGGCCTGATGTGAATATTGCCTTACCTATCTTCACACTGGCTTCCTCCATAGCCTCCTCAGGTGTTGCTCCCCTGTCTTTCTCTTCAAAGTATCTTTCCATCATAAGAACTGCATATTCAGAGCCAACACCCAGGATAAGCGCACCCAGTGTTGCGGTCATCGGATTGTATTCCATTCCTGAATAATACATTATGCCACCTGACCAGCCGACCACCATTACCATGGTTATGACAGGTGTCAGGGCCTTGAGATGATCACGATAGATGGCAAGCAGGCCAAAGAAGACCAGCACGATACCAAGCAGTGTCATAAATGTCCTTCCGGATGTAAGTGCCGATATCACCGCAACAAATACCATCGAGCCTCCGGTGATGGTTGCACTTGTTCCGGGGGGAGGTGCCATCCAGAGAATATCTTCCTCGACCACATCGCCCAGGGCTTCGATGCCCTGCAGTCCAAGCTCACCCATGGAATTACCTATGTTGAGGTTGAGCATTGTCATGGAATTTCCATGCATGTACCTTTTCTTTGTGCTTTCAGGTATCTGCCCGTATATTGATTCGATATCTGCCCTATCATCAGGAATGGTTCCGCCATTGATGCTCTTGACAAGATCGACAATGCTGCTGGCATCGTATACATGGCTCCTGCCATCCACTTCATGCTGGCCCAACTCATCCATCCATCTGAGCAGATCGGGATCTGCATTGTCCCCGGTCTTTATGATGATGTTCAGCTCATCATCTCCGCCCAGGACCTTGCCCATGTGCTGCAGGTCTATAAGACCCTGCATGTCCTGTGGCACAAATGTTTCTGTGTCGGTGCTGATAGGGACCATGGTGTCCACATAGATACCGCCAAGGCACAGCAAGCCAGCAATTGCCAGTATGATAAAGGGATGGTGCATAGAGATCCTGGCTGTCCTTCCGAACAAGCTGTCCAGAAGATCAGGCCCCTTCCCTGGATCAGTTCCCTCCTTTATTCCCGGATCCGGCTTTGACCAAAGTTTCCTGATGGAACGGTTTTTATTCAGTGTGTCAAGACCATAGATCACCGTCACACCCACAAAAAGGGATGAGAGGAAACACATTAATATACCTATCATCAGGAGTTTACCAAAATCCTGTATCATTGGCACCGATGAAGTGAACAGTGAGAAGAAACCCAGGGCTGTAATGATCAATGCAATGAGGACTGCAGGACCGGTATGTTTGATCGTATCCACCACTGCCTCTTCAGGTGAATCGCCTTTTGCAAGCTCTTCTTCGATGCGGTTGTGAAACTGAATGGCATAATCTATCCCAAGACCTATAAGCACAGGGAAAGCAGCCATTGAAACCATGGTCATAGGGATGTCAAGGTAGCCCATGGCACCGAACGTGAATATTATGCCAAGCAGAACAATAGGCAATGGCAGCAGTCTCCAGCGCACATGCCTGAATACAAGATAGAGGACAAGTACCATAAGCACAATGGAGAGCATGAGCAAAAGGCCCATGCTGCTCATCATTTCCTCATTCATCGCGATGCTGAATGCGGGCTGGCCAGTAACTATCACGTTATAGTCTGCCGGGAAACCAGCCATCTCAACAGACCTCCCGGTCTCCCTCAGGATATCCTCCTGCATATCTTCAGAGGCAGAACCTGCAAACACAACAGACACCACGGCATGGGTCTCATCAGGCATCAGGGCCCCGGGAACACCTGACATTATTATATTATCAAGCACTTTCTCATCGTCAGGTATACCGCTCCTTCCCGTCATCCGGTAATTTGCTTCCTTGATAACGGATGACGCAGATCTTACCTCTAGTACGCCCGGGATGTTCTGTGCTGATCGCTGCAGGCGGTCCATAGCCTGCAGAACCTCAGCTTGGGTTACATCATTTCCCTCGACCATTACAACAACGGATCCAGTACTGAAAAGGTCCATGTACAGATGATCAAAGTCCTGGTAAAGCTTTGAATCCTTATCTACAAAGGTATCCGTACCTGATGCCATCTCTATCAGAGAGGCGCCCTGGAAGGAGATGATCATGAACAATAATGCAATAATTACGATCGGTATGGAGTTATCCTCAATGAAAACGCCAAGTTTTTGGAAATTGTTTTTTATGACCGGCACCCCTTATCTTTGATCAGGATAATAGAACTCTTTTTTGGTTGTTTTAACTGCAATATTGTTATTTAAGGGTTTTACCCCTGAAACAACCGGCAAAAAGTGAAAACGGGAACATGAAATAAATGATGGATCATTTTTGTAGGGAAACATAGTTCCAATCCCTGCTGAGTGATAGTGGCAAAGACCATGCTTTCAGACAAATGTATTTTTCTTACAAATAAAGCACATTTGCGACAAACCTGACTATTTATCGACATGTGCTGCTATTTAATATGATTCTTATATTTAAACATATGGACATATCAGATGTTGTATAATGGAGGACATC
>JAFGCK010000031.1 GCA_016932675.1 Methanosarcinaceae archaeon
CCATATGGACACCGGGATAGCTTCTTTAACTTCCATCCCAAAAAGATTGATCATCACAAGGGATGTCATTCCTTGGCTGCTTATGGGGAGCCACTCTGCCACACCCTGTACTATTCCGAGTATTACCGCCTCTAAAGCCGTTAACATCACGCTTTATATTGTTTATTTGTATATATATTGCTTGGTCCTTCTATTTTTTGCTTTAATGAGTGGAAATACATATACTTTGTGGGTTACCTTTTTATATTTAAACGCTTATGTACATAATATTCAACTCTCATGTCCGGCATTGGCATTTTTGTCCTAAAAGAATATTGTCGGTCAAAAGGATTGTGAAAGAAATGAAGATATGCATAACATCTGTATCAGATAGCCTTGAGGCTGCGGTAGATCCTCATTTTGGAAGATGCAGGAAATTTATGATCGTAGATCCTGACTCTATGGAATTCGAGTTTCTCGAGAATAAAAGCCTCTCCGCGTCCGGCGGAGCAGGTGTTCAGGCGGCACAGCAAATGATCGATAAGGGTGTAGCTGCTCTCATTACTGGAAGTGTCGGCCCCAATGCATTCTCGATTCTCTCTGCGGAGGGCATTGAGGTGCTTTCCATCCGGGGCGGTTCGGTCGCAGACGCAGTCTCAGCCTACAGGGAAGGTTCACTTGAAAAAATAGAGGCTCCAAACTCCCCCGGAAAAAGAGGGGCCTAGGTTCACGAGGGGATCCCTGACGAGAAGAAATATATCCATAGAATCATTTCTAATGCGATAATGCCTCTGCATTCATCAGGATGCAGAGATCCTAATAATATAAGGTGATATCATGAAAATTTGCGTACCCTCAATGGGACAGGGCGGAATTGATGACATGGTCGGTCAGCATTTCGGAAAAGTTCTTGTCTATACAGTATACGACACAGACACAGAAGAGATCTCATTAATCTCAAACACAAGCGAGCATACCGGTGGCATAGGCCTCCCTCCGGAGATCATGGTTGAAGCAGGTGTGCATGTCATGCTTTGCGGAGGACTTGGAAGGAAGGCTGTTGCAATGTTCGAAGAGTTTGGAATAGATGTTTTTGTCGGTGCATCTGGCAAGGTATCAGATGCTATAGATGCCTGGATGTCCGGCAGGCTTTCAAGGGCAACTCAGGCCAATTCATGTGCCGGACACGGCCATGACCACGATCACGACCATGATCATGTACACTGCCACTGAAATGAGATAAAGGGAGAACGGGCATGAAGATCGCCATCGCAAGTGGAAAGGGCGGTACGGGCAAGACCACAGTGGCGGTCAATCTTGCTCTGTCTCTGGGTGAAGTACAACTGGTAGACTGTGATGTAGAGGAGCCAAATTGTAATCTTTTCCTCCGTTCGGATCTTGAAAAGTATCAGGATGTAGTGCTCCCTGTTCCCCGGATAGACGGGAACAAATGCACTCATTGTGGCAAATGTGCACAGTTCTGCCAGTACAATGCCATTGCGCTTCTTTCCAGCGGCCCCATGCTCTTCCCCCAGCTATGTCATGGATGTGGAGGGTGTATCCTTGTTTGTCCGGAGAGTGCCATAAGTGAAGATGGGCGGATAACCGGGGTCATTGAGAGGGGCAGGGTTTACGATACTATCAACCTCTGGCAGGGTAAGCTCTTTATAGGTGAAGCCATGGCATCCCCTGTGATCAGGCAGCTAAAGTCAAGTATAGGGGAAGAAGGGATCAAGATAATCGATTCCCCGCCAGGGACCGCCTGTCCTGTGATAGCCTCTCTGAAAGATGTTGACTATTGTGTGCTTATAACGGAACCCACTCCTTTTGGCCTCAATGACCTGGTGCTTGCAGTAGAGGTTGTGAGGCAAATGGGTATACCCTTTGGTGTCATCATCAATCGCCATGGTATGGGGGATGACAGGGTTGATGTCTACTGCAAAGCCGAGAATATCCCTGTTCTGATGAGGATCCCTGATGAGCGGCAGATAGCCGTCCTGTATTCGGAAGGTATTCCGTTTGTAACGCAAATGACTGAATGGAAGGAACGCTTCCGGAAAATGTTCGGGGATATTGTCAGTCAGATACCTGTTAAGGAGGGGAACTGAGATGACAAGACAGATCACGGTGATCAGCGGCAAAGGCGGCACAGGCAAGACTACTATCAGTTCTGCATTCGCATCTCTTGCAGATGATGTCGTTATAGCGGATTGTGATGTGGATGCAGCCGACATGCATCTTATTATGGCTCCGGAGATACTGGAGACAAAAGACTTCTATGGTCTGAAAGTGGCAAGCATCGACCCGGACCTGTGTACGGCTTGTGGTATATGCGAAAGATCATGCAGATTCGGTGCAATAGGTCCGGACCTTCATGTGGATGTTTACAGATGTGAAGGGTGTGCTGTCTGCGAATATGTCTGCCCTTCCGATGCGATCACAATGCTTGACAGGAAGGCGGGAGATGTCTTTACTTCAATGACACGGTTCGGGCCGATGGCACATGCTAGACTGGGGATCGGTGAAGAAGCAAGTGGAAAACTTGTATCTGCCGTAAGGGATGCCGCAACTGAACTTGCCTTAAGGTACAATAAAAGTACCATCATCATCGATGGCCCTCCTGGCACTGGTTGTTCGGTCATAGCTTCAATAACGGGGGTCGATCTTGTACTGATCGTAACAGAACCTACTGTCTCAGGCATGCATGATCTTGAAAGGGTATCTGAGGTTGTGGAACATTTCAGGATACCTGCACTTGTCTGCATCAACAAATCTAATATCAACGAACAGAACACAAACCGGATCCTGGATCATTGCAGGAGCCGGCAAATGGATGTTGTTGGTATCCTCCCCTATGACCGGACACCCACAGATGCCATGCTGGTTGGTAAGACCGTTGTTGAATATGTGGACAATGATTTCAGTTCTGGTGTTCGTGCTATGTGGGAAAAGGTCCAAAAGTATTTGTTTGCTGAATAAGATTCTTCTATTGTGCATATAATTAATTCTTAGTTTGAATAATGGTGATCGGTGGTATGAGGTATGAAATGCGCATTATGCGATGAAAAAGAATGCCGTGAAGGCAAGGATTGTACTGGCCAGGCAGACGACACGATTTATGAAGGCTACGATCTTGGATCCATGAAAACCTCTGCATCCATCGAAGCCAGGTACTATATGCAGAAAACAAGACTTGAGGAACTGATACTCTATTCAAGGGAAATGGGTTATAAGAGGCTGGGTCTTGCCTTCTGTATCGGTCTTGAAAAGGAAGCCAGGATCATCCACAGGATACTCGAAAAGGAGTTCGAGGTATTTTCTGTCTGTTGCAAGGTCTCAGGTATCGATAAGGAAAAATACGGCCTTGATAAACTGCATCCGGAAAAATTCGATCCGACATGTAATCCAATAGGTCAGGCAGAGGTGCTAAATAAGAAGGGCACTCAGTTGAATATCATAATTGGTCTGTGCATGGGCCACGACATATTGTTCACACAGCACTCGGCTGCCCCGGTCACAACCCTGATAGTCAAGGACAGGGTACTTGCACACAATCCGGCAGGTGCCATATATTCGGGCTACTATCTGAGGAAGAGGTTCGGCCTGCAAGAGTGAAGGAAGTGGAATTATGAAATTGACCGTTGTTTATGATAATGAAGCAAAAGGTGATCTGCAGAGCAGCTGGGGTTTTTCCTGCTTCATCGAAACCGGTGCAAAGAAAATCCTCTTTGATACCGGGTGGGATGGACATCTACTCCTGAGGAACATGGATAAGCTCTCTATCTCCTCTGAAAGCATAGACATTCTTGTGTTGTCACACCAGCACTGGGATCATATAGGCGGGGTGCCCGCTCTGCTGGACGCAAACCAGGATATGGATATCTATGTTCCCTCGGCCTTTTCTGCCAACCTCAGGAATGATATATCCTCTCGGTGTCGTTCTCTCAATGAGATAAAAGGGCCTCAGCAGATATGCAAAGGTGTCTATACAACCGGACAGCTTGGAAGAGAGATCAAAGAACAATCTCTGGTGCTTGATTCTGGTAAAGGTCTTTATGTAATTGTAGGCTGCTCGCATCCCGGACTTGCGGCGATACTTGATGCGGCATCAGCCTTTGGGGATGTGATCGGTATAATAGGCGGCTTGCACGATAGCCAGGAATATGATCTGTTGTCCGGAATGCAGGTCATAGGTGCCGGCCACTGTACCGTGCATAAGGCAAATATCCGTGAAATGTATCCTGATGCTTTTGTAGAGATATTCGCAGGATATTCAAGAGAGATCTGAGTAAACATCCAAAAAAGATCCTGGTGGCACCAGTATGCTGGCCGGGTAGGACCAGTGTCCTTTTTTTCTGCGCAATACACTGGCAGGTGACATCATTGAGCGCATACCCTGTGCGCTGGCAGCCATTTCATTATTATAATTAAAAATGATGATAGATATTCGCAATCTTTTTATCGGATCAGAACAGATGGTTGAATGGGAACAGGTATGGTTCATTCTGCTAACAGAAGTCACAGCACCTTTGCGCATGTGGTGCAATCGCTTCCCGATTACTCAGAGATCGTTGTCCTGATCCTGGTACTGGCACTGTTATGGATGTCATACGATGAGATCATGGGCTTTATGTCTCTGGTACGCGATGCGTTCATATATCATGGTTTCCCCTGAAGCTGTCATTTGGTTTGTAATGCAGTTCAGGGGAGTATAGGTTCAGCGCCCGTCTCATGCATTTTCCTGTAGTGTATTCTTCTGATCTGAAAAAGGTGCCCATGGAAGTACGCACATGGGGCATTCAGGACCATAGCCTGCAGCGGCGTAACCTGTCATTCCGCCAGCAGCATTGTATATATTCTCAAATCCCTTTTGCTTGAGCAGGCTGCAACCCATGCTTGACCTGTGTCCTGAACCGCAGATAAGAACTATCTCCGATTTATTGTCAAGTTCAATGAATCGCTCGCGTAAGTCATGTACCGGGATATTTATCGAGTTATGGATGTGGAAGTCCTCATATTCTAAGACCGATCGTACATCCACGATCACCAGGTCGTTCCCTTCTGTTATCCTTCTATGTAGTTCAACTATCGACATCTGGGGCACATGGCCGGTTTCAAGTCCTGCGGTCACCCAGCCGTACATGCCATCCTCGAGGTAGCCTTCTATTCTGTCAAGTCCCACCCTGTGGAGCTGGACACAGGCTTTGAGCATCTGTTCATAGTTGTCAGAAACCAGCAGTATCTTTTTTTCCGGAGGTATAAGCCAGCCTGCATATGTTGAAAAATTACTGTTCAGGTCGATGTGATATGAGTTTTTGATGTGCTGTCCACCAAAGGACTCAAAACTGCGGATGTCCAGTATTGCAGAATCACTGATCTCTGCATGCTCACGGAAACTATCATTGTCAACTGCTTTTACCTGTTCAAGTACCTGGATTAGCGGGGGACCTTCCCGATTTGTTCCTGTGCAGCGGCTGAAATGATCCGGGGCATCAGGCATTGTATTTGTCAGTTTGTCGATGAAATCATTCATATCTTTTATGTTCAGGGCATAATTGAAAGCCTTTTCATAGCCAATAGTGCTTGTTCTTTTGGCAGCCATCGCACGCCCGCAGAGGGAGCCTGCCCCGTGTGCAGGATATACTTCACAAAAATCAGGTAGTGAGAGAAGTTTTTCATGGAGGCTGTGGTATAGTTTTGCAGCGAGCTCCTCTGCTCTCCCGGGGAACAGGTCCGGCCTTCCCACGTCTCCCACAAATAAAGTATCTCCACAGAACACTGCAACCGGCTCCTCACCTCTTGCAGTATCAGTTATGGTGTAGGATATATGTTCAGGGGTATGCCCCGGGGTTTCCAGTACTTCTATCCTCATGTCCTCGATCATAAAGGAATCACCTTCGGAAAGCGGGACATGCTCAAAGTCACATCCTGCACTTTTCGGGGCATATATGACTGCCCCTGTCCTTTCAGCAAGGTCCATGTGCCCTGATATGAAATCCGCATGCAGGTGTGTTTCAAGTATGTGTGTAATCCTGACGCCAAGCTCTCTTGCCTCCCGGACATAGAGGTCAGTATCCCTGCGCGGGTCGATAACTGCACATGTTCTGTTCCCGCTCAGGATGTATGAGCTATGGGCTATACCTTCTGTGAAATACTGCTGTACTATCATTGATATTTACCCCTCCTGATCTCTAATACGACATTGTCGGGATATTACTAATAAATTCTCAACAGGTCTGTATAAGTAGTGTTCAGGGTCATACTTCTATATTTCTGGTTATGAGTGGAAGTATCTCACTTTGGAGGGCGATTGTCCGAAAAGCATTTTTGGGGTTATACCAAAAACACAGATGTTTTTTGGCTTAAATTCAAAAAGAATATATACGCCCTGTTATAATGCATATCATATGCAGGAAATCACAGGCCTTGAACTCTCTCCCAAAAAGGTGGAGTATCTCAAGTTCCTCTATAAGAAGGGGGGTATGGTGCGGACAACAGATATATCATCTCAGTTGAAGGTGGACCCTTCTACTTCTACAAAGACCATCGGTGAACTTGCGCATGCAGGTTATGTAGAGCATATCCCGTACCGGGGTGTGAGGCTTACTGAAGAAGGGCATGCTTATGCCGAGTTTCTTGTTAACAGGCATAATATATTGAGTCTGATGCTGAGCCACTATGGCCTGTCGGCCGAGGGTGCATGCCAGGAAGTCTCACGTTTCGAGTCGTTTGTTTCAAGATCTGCGATAGAGACCATATGTGGTTCCATGGGTCATCCTACCGTTGGTGTCTGTGGTGAGATCCGGCATACTTTGTGTGGTATTCCCTGACATTTCATTGATATCTGATTTGGAGTGTATCCAAACAATTTGAACTTTACCCAAAAAAGAGGGGATCTGATGAACAGAAGAAAACTGGTGTCTGTGGTATTCATATTAATATGCATTGCATTTGCAGGAGGGTGTGTTGATGAACAGGAGGTTTCCAGCCCTTCCGGAGAAGATCTTGTTGTAGTGGTAAGCATCCTGCCTGAAGCCGAGTTTGTAGAGCAGGTTGCAGGTGATCATGTGGACGTGACGGTAATGGTTCCTCCGGGAGCCGACCCGCACTCTTATGAAGTGACCACGGGGCAGCTCAAGGAGTTAAATGATGCCGATATGTATGTGAAGGTCGGTTCCGGCCTCTCCTTCGAAACTGTATGGATGGATCGCCTGATAGCCGTAAATCCTGATATGCTGGTCGTTGATGCTTCAGAGGGCATACAGTTGAGGGCCATGGAATCCCACTCGCACGATGCTTATGAAGAAGATCATGAAGTTGGGAATGATCATGAAAACACCGGATCCTGGGACCCGCATATATGGACCTCGCCTCAGAATGCAAAAATAATGGTAGAGAATATCTATGAAGGCCTGGTGGAGGTTGATCCCGGCAACGCAGAAACTTATACTCATAACAGGGATGCATACATTGCAGAACTGGATGCTGCGGATGCAAATATCAGGGAAGTGCTTGCAGGGCATGAGGGCAGCAGTTTCATCGTTTATCATCCGGCATGGGGCTATTTCGCGGACGAGTATGGCCTTGAACAGATATCCGTCGAGATCGAAGGCAAAGAACCAAGTGTTAAGGACATGCAGCGCCTGATCGACACGGCAAAGGAGAAAGGCATAAAGGTCATATTCGTACAGCTGGGTTTCAGCACCACTAGCACACAGGCAATAGCCGACGAGATCGGCGGCGAGGTGGTAGAGGTCGACCCGCTGGCAAAGGATTATATAGCTAACCTTGCAAACGTAACTGCAGCATTTGAAAAAGGACTGGCTTAAAATGGTTATAGTGATCGACCTCAGGGATATCTGGGTAAGTTATGACAATATTACAGTGCTCGAAGCGGTTAACCTTGTAGTTGAGGACAGGGATTTCCTTGCGATCATGGGACCCAACGGAGGAGGTAAGAGCACACTCCTCAAGGTCATCCTTGGCCTGATCAAACCCGACAGGGGTTCGGTAAAACTCCTGGGAGGTGATCCCAAAAGAACGCGCAAGTATGTGGGCTATGTCCCCCAATATATCTCATCCAACCTTGAATTTCCTATCAGTGTGTGGGAGGTCGTTCTCATGGGCCGCATGAGTCACAAGGGCCCTTTCAAAGCATTCGATGAGGAGGATAAGAAAGCAGCAGAGCAGGCTCTCAAAACCGTGGAGATGCTTGAATTCAGGGACAGGCAGATAGGCGAGTTGTCCGGGGGTCAGAAGCAGAGGGTCTTCATTGCCAGATCACTTGTTATCCATCCTAAACTACTCATCCTTGACGAGCCTTCCACAGGCATTGATTCTAAAAGGCAGAAGGAGTTCTATGAGCTTCTTAACAGGCTCAAATCGGAGATCGCCATCCTCATGGTCACACATGACGTGAGCGCAATATCGGTCTATGTGGATAAGGTTGCCTGCCTGAACAGGAAACTGTACTATCATGATTCCAAGGAGATAAGTGCGGGAGACCTTGAAGCAACATACCAGTGCCCGGTCGAGCTTATAGCACATGGTGTCCCTCACAGGGTTTTAAAGGATCACTGAGTGGTGTCCGATATGCTTGAAATACTTCAGTACGGTTTTATGCAGAATGCCCTCACGGCAGCCATTCTTGCCAGTATCGCATGCGGCATCATTGGTGTGTATGTCGTTGTCAAAAAAATTGTCTTCATTACCGGTGGTATATCTCATGCCTCGTTCGGTGGAATAGGCATTGGCTATTACCTTGGCATGAAACCTCTGTACGGACTGATACCTTTCAGCCTCCTTTCGGCCATTGTCATGGGTCTTGTCAGTAAACGATCGAAGGTTGCAGAAGATACGATCATCGGTATCCTCTGGTCACTGGGCATGGCAATAGGTATCATTCTCATCTACCTGACACCCGGCTATGCACCCGACCTCATGTCTTACCTTTTCGGAAACATCCTTACAGTACCACGTTCGGATATCTATCTGATGTTCGCACTTGATATTGTGATAATCATCCTGGTCTACGCCTTCTATAAGGAGTTCATGGCCCTGTGCTTTGATGAGGAGTTTTCCATGGTCGCCGGCATAGATGTTGAGAAACTCTACCTTTTATTGCTCTGTCTCATAGCATTGACAATTGTCCTGCTCATAAAGGTTGTAGGTATCATTCTGATAATCGCGCTCCTTACAATGCCTGCAAGCCTTAGCCGGCATTATACCAATAACCTGAAAAAGATGATGTACCTTGCAATTCTCTTCGGTGCGTTCTTTAGTGTCACAGGTCTTTTCCTTTCATATACCTTTGATATACCATCAGGTGCAACCATTATCCTTGTAATGTCAACGGTATATATGCTGCACTTTTTGTATGACGGACTGAAACCAAAGATAGCTAGCTGATCAGCCCTCTTTGCTCATCAGCTCTTTTACCTTTTCAAGAACAAGTATGGCATCTTCTCTTTTGATGTCTTTTTCGTGGTCCCTGCAATATGTGAAAAGTTCCATGGCTTTCTCTTCAGAAAGGATGCCTTTCTTTGAAGCCTCTTTTGTGATACCTAAATAGCTCCTTTCCCCGTAATGTGTCCTTTTTGCAAGGTCTGTCAGCAGCCTGCGGTTTTCATTGCAGATGATCCCTTCAGCGCATGCAGCCCTGAACGTTTCCCTGATATTTACCATGGGTGCTGAAACAGGCTGGAAGGTATCCGGATTTGTTGTAACGGCCACTTCATCATCATCCTCGATGACTCCATCCCTGTAATATCCATAGATCTTCCCGACCCCTATCATGCCGTGAACATCAAGCTCGCAAGCACGCAGGGCACCCATGCTGCAGCCACCGATCACCTTAACTCCCGCTTCCATGGCCCTGACTATTTCCTTATGGGTGACAGCTGACCTGCTGAAGAATATGCCGTCAATTATGCCTATCAGTTCATATCCTTCCCTGACAGCCTTATCGATATTTCCCCTGAATACCGGAGGACAATAGGTAACTCCATCAAGAATGTGCTTTGCATCCTGGTGGCTGATACTTGTGCCGGTGAAAACCAGTGTTCTAAGGTACTTCTCACTCATTTTCGTGTCCATTGTCTCCAGGGCCGTTCCTCACGTGAGAGTTTTCTTTTCTTTCCTGTTCTGATCCTGTTACCCTGGCGTTCCCTGTCAAGTGTGTACATCTCGAATGTGGGTATCACTACCCTTATTACAGGAACAGGTATGCTTTGCCTGGAAAGGTCAACCACTATTGCGCTGTCAACTATCCTTTTGAGCTGCCCAAGCAGGGTATCGACGTTCTCTGCAGGGCTGCCCCCGGACATATCCTTTATCTCTGCCATTGTGATCCTGGTGCCCTGCTCATACCAGTACCTGTTCATGCGCTTCATCCTGTCGTATCCGATCTCCCGGATGAACTTCTCACGTTCTGTATCCTCGCGGGCTCCGTGTATCTGAACCACCCTGGACTGTGCAGCCTCAGTGAGTGCCCTCATGATAGCTATTTCTGGTTTCAGGTGTGAACCTGCACCCATTACGAGCAGTGCCGGGTCCTTCAGGCGTATATCATCGGTGGCAGCGACGACGGTCGCTATCTCTGTATCATGTGGCAGGAGCCAGAGCCTGATATCAACATCGTTATCAGTGAACCTTCGCAGCAGTTCATAGTTCTCACCATCCTCTTCTGTAAGGATGATCTCTTTCTCAGGGTTCCTGTTGAATTCTGCAGTACTGAGGGCATCCCTTTCAATGACCTCCAGCAGGCCGTGAAGTATTGCTTCCTCCATCACGTTCCCCGCAGCAAGTCCATTGGTATTTGTCCTGAAGAGCTTGATTGTCTGCCCCGGGGCGTCATATGGATGGTAGACCGCATTTGCAGGAACTGCAACCTCCTCTTTTTTCAGGAGGTCCCATCCAAGGATCCATTCTACAAGGCTGTCCGGGGAATATGGTTCGGATATCAGCAGGGATGCCGGAGCAACTGCAGAGCCATGCTGCGATATTTCCCCATAGGTAGTGATGGCATGCGGCGCGGCTATGTTCTCTGTGATATCCTTGTTCAGTCCGCTCCTCTCTGCAAGACATCTCTCATAGCTCTCCATCATGGCAGAGATCCTTGCCTGGTCCTCTGTGCTGCCCTTGCCGGAATATACGGAAATGGCCCCTTCTGCGGCACTTGGTCTTATTGTGGAGAATACAGGTATGCCCAGCCTGTCAAGATCAGTGATGCCGGCAATCCTGGTGACTCCTACCTGTTTAAGGCTGGCTCTTGCTTTTTCAAGGGTCGCCTTTTCGTCAAAGACACGCTGAGTGCCTTCAATATATGAAAGTGATCGGTCGATTATAATCTCTGGCATGTTTAGCCAAAGTCTCCTGCATGTATTATATTTCTTGCGACATCGTTAAATGTGTCCTGAATTCTCATATGTCCGATAATTATATATAGTTTTGACACGTAGGTATGGTTTTACCGGAGATACTATTATAATTATTATTAGGATGTTATACATGTACCCCGGTGCTAAAAACAAATGAGAGACAGGAGGATACTATGAGAGAAAAGGAATACAAAAAAAGGTCCAATACCCATGATTGCCTGAAAAGGGATTTTCATGTTGTTGTAGACGGGGTCTCCAGGGACAAACTCAGCCCGGAAGATAAAGACCTCTGCCGCTTCATGGTAGGCGGCATGCAGGCAAAGTAAGCCTGCAAAACTATTTTTATTTTCATGCCATAGGGACTTCCATGTATGATGTTCATTCCGTCAGGGAAGATTTCCCTGTCCTTAAAGATGTTATATACCTGGACAATGCAGCCACAACCCAGACCCCCGTTCCTGCGGTCAGGGCGATGGAAGAATATTTTTTCAGGTATGCGGGCAACCATGGAAGAGGTGCTCACAGGCTTGCCCGTGAGACCACCAGCCATTATGAGGATGCAAGGGAAAGTGTTGCAAGGTTTCTGGGAACGGATGTTAAAAAGACCGTCTTTACAGGAAATGCAACCGAAAGCATCAACATGGTATCCATGGGATTTCCCTGGGAAACAGGTGACCATGTAATTGTTACGCTTGTGGAACATCACTCCAACCTGCTACCCTGGATGCGCCTTAAAGCGGGAGGCGTGGACCTCAGCATTGTCAGGCCGGATGTCACAGGGGTCGTCGACCCCGGGGACATCATGTCCGCTATCAATGACAGGACCCGCTTGATAGCGGTCAATCATATATCCAATGTTTTCGGCTCTATACAGGACGTACATAGCATAGTCC
>JAFGCK010000032.1 GCA_016932675.1 Methanosarcinaceae archaeon
AATCCGTGTCTGAAATATTTATGGGATTGATTTACATAAGACTCAGGCTGGTCTGTACTTACACCGATCTTAAAGTATGATCGATGTTGTCTGATCAGAAAAGGAGCTTTGGTAGCTAATTGGATGTCCTCCCGTGGAATAACAAAAGCAATCAAAAGGTTTAATAGCAATAAGTGCGTTAAGGAGTTTCGCGCGTTGGCGCCATGATAGAGCCGCAATAACTCAGTTGGTAGAGTGTCTGGCTGTTAACCAGAATGTCACAGGTTCGAGCCCTGTTTGCGGCGCTCAAAATATCCTTTTCTTAATGGGCCTGTAGCTTAGCCAGGTTAGAGCGCTCGGCTCATAACCGAGCGGTCACCGGTTCGAATCCGGTCAGGCCCATTAAATAACTTTAGATGCTCCTCTTCTAATGGTGATCCTGGGCTTTAGTTTTGCAAAAAAGTCACATACTTGTCGGGTATTTTGTGCTCAGCTCAAAAAGAGAAGTTTAAGTTAAGTTTTCGTTAATTTTATGGTCCTTGTGGTTACTTTGCTCAGCAAAGATTTGAATATCCTTCATTTCCCCGGTGCCGGATCAATTAAATGCCCCACCTACGATTGCAGGATAGGCAGGTGATCTTGTAGTTATTTCCATGCGGTTGATTCATCCCCTCAGATGATCATGAGGATGAAACGAAGCAACTATATTCAAAATGTTTAGATTTTAAGTCGACGTGCGGAATGTGAACTATGTGATTAAAGGTTGCTTTATTACCAATGACCGGAAATTGCTTTCAGACTTAAAATAAGAGAGAACAGAAAAGTTCATTTCATGAGTTCTTTATCGAAATTCTCGATAAGTTTATTCATTTTATGGTACCATTCATCAATGGTCTTTTTGATCATTCGCTTTACTTGCAGAGGTTCGATGGCAACATACTCGTAGTAGTAACCACCGATATCTATAGACTTTGTTTCCCTGTACACGAGTCCCGCGGAGATGAGGTTCTGCAGGGAGCGATACGCTGTACTGCGTTCTCTTTCAAGGAGGTCTCCCAGTTGCTCGGCAGTCAGGGGCCCGTTCTCAAGAAGTTTCTTATAAGCACTTATGTCAAGTTCTTTCAGGCCAAGCATACATTTGGCCATATCTTCGCATTTGCATTCGGCTCTTAACATTTCAGGTATTGAGCTTGCCATTCTCATCCATCTCTCAAAAATGATTATATATGTGTGGCTGGCAGTCAGCGTCATTGTATGTTTTCTGCAAAACCGTATATTGTCTGCGTCAATTATATATATAGTTTGCCGGAATACCTCTATCCCTTGACCCTCATAATACCAGAGAATGAACGTTCTGACAAACCCCTTGACACATCTGAGCTGATTTATCATCCTGATATGATACGTGCAAATGAATGGGTGCTAAACGAGTATGAGGCTCCGCACAGAGATGTTTGTATATTCGTTCCCTGTTCCAAGAAAAAGCCATATCATGAAAGTCCTTCCCATAGGATATTCGACAGACTGATATTCAGCCTTCTGGATCCTGAAGACGTGCATATAGTTGTTTTTGGTACCTGTGGTATTACTCCCAGGGAACTTGATACAGAATATCCTTTTATGGATTATCAGTTCATAATGGGGAAGTGCAACGTGACGAAGGTCAAAAGTGATTTCATCAGGATGGAGAGTGAGCGCCTTGCCATCTATCTTGAAAAGACCCGCCATAACTACAGTCACCGGGTAGCCTATTGCATTGGAGATTTCAGGACAGCTATGGAAAAAGCGCTTGAAATGACCGATGTTAAGGTAGTGCTCGCCCCGAAGGAAGAGACCATACAGAACAACCTGCAGCTTGATAAGAAGTTCATCTATGGTAGCCTGAACCAGAAAACTTATCTCCGGGATTTTTCAGATGCCATCGCTTCGTTGAAGGGTGGAAACATTCAGGACATGGATGTCACCAATGAGAAAATCGTTCAGGATGATGACTGGTTCAGATTCTGACCCTGGGTGCTTCCTGTGACCTGCTCGATCCTGTATCTGAAAAATAGTAAGGTGGGCAGTATATTGCCACGCATTCATTCGAGGTATGGGGACTGTGCCAGTACGGACATACCTTTATCGGAGATGTTGAGCACGCGGACCTCATTGATCGTGCCGGAGCCCCGCATCTTCATAACATAGATGGAGCGCTGGAGATTGTTCCCTGCAATGATACGCCCAAGTTTGATCACAGAGTCTGCTCCGTATTCCACCATCTCGTCAAGGCCATACATCGAACCAACAGTGATCACTGAAGTGACATTGTGTTTGCGGAACACGCTGAATACATCGTCGATAAGCGTCCTGAGCTTATAATTGGATTCAATGGCCAGAAAGAGCGCTTCAATAGAATCAATGAAAATACGTGTTGGTTTTATCTCTTCGATCTTGCTTTCAACAAGCTTCTTAAAACTTTTTATCAGTTCGGATGGTGCGATCTCCACACTTTTCTGAAGACGCAGGCTTGGGTCTGTAATGTCCACAAAGGTCAGTTTGCCTTCCCTGACGTACTTTTCAAGTTCCCAGCCGAAGGATGTCTTCATTTCCCTGACAATTGATTTTGATTCCTCGGAAGTTATGATACACATGACGTTCTCGCCGTTTTTTGCTCCTTCAACGATGAACTGTGTTCCCAGGATCGTCTTACCTGTACCGGAGTCTCCGGAAACTACGTTCGCAGTACCCGCAAAGAAGCCTCCGCGAAGCATTTCATCCAGCCCCGGTATTCCCGTCCCTATTCTCTCTGGTAAATCTGAATCTGACACATATACCACCTGATGAAAATCTCAGTATGTATTGGTTCTATTCCTGAATCTAATGACTGTATAGTCAGGATAAAAGGCTACTCCTATTGCTTTAAAGCCAGTGGTAACCTTTTTCTCTGTCTCTCAATTTCTTGAGCATAGTTTGTTATGTCATCCTAATATAAAAATGCATGTATTTATATATTGGCCATGGAAAAAATATCTCTATATAAGTGGAAAAACTGCTTCCGGCAAAAGGCGTGAGCTTTTTGTATCATTGCAGGTAACATCCTGTACCGGAAATGGGATTTCCTGTAAGCTATCATATTTGACTATTTCATTGATCGTTCTTCGGAGACAGACATGACAGTAACAGATGATTTGAACACAGAGGAGAAAGAGTTGCTCGATAAAGTAATCAGGGGAGATTTATCATTCCACAGGCTGGATTCATTGACTGATAAGGAAACGGCTGTGAAGATAAGGCGGCACGCTGTAGAGGTGTCCTCGGGTATTTCCCTCGTCCACATACAGGATCATTCGCTGAACGTAGAGGAGGTCACAAAACGCAATATAGAAAATATGATTGGTGCAGTTCAGATACCACTTGGTGTTGCAGGTCCGGTTGGTGTGAATGGTGAATATGCGCAAGGTCTTTACTATCTGCCGCTTGCCACCACCGAAGGTGCCCTGGTTGCCAGTGTGAACCGCGGGTGTTCAGTGATTACCAGTTCAGAGGGTGCAAATGTACGCATATTCCAAGACCAGATGACAAGAGCTCCGGTCTTCAGGCTGGATAATGTGATCAAGGCAAAGGAATTTGCAGAATGGGCCAAAAGGCCGGATGTATTTGCCCAGCTGAAACAAAAGGCCTCTGAGACTACAAGGTTTGGTGTTCTTATTGGTGTTGAGCCCTATGTTTCCGGAAACACAGTCTACCTGCGTTTCTCCTATGATACCAAGGATGCCATGGGAATGAACATGGTTACCATTGCAACGGACACACTGACAAGGCTGATAGAGGATAAATTTGGAGCTATACCAATAGCACTTTCAGGTAATATGTGCACCGATAAGAAGCCGGCTGCGATAAATACTATTCTGGGAAGGGGAAAGACTGTTGTTGCAGATGTCACCATATCCGGCGAGATGGTAAGCAAACGTCTCAAGTGCAAACCTGAAACGATGGTTGAGGTCAATTACAGGAAGAACCTTCTGGGTTCAGCACGCGCCGGTTCCCTGGGTTACAATGCACATGCCGCAAATATCATCGCCGCGATGTTCATCGCATGCGGACAGGATCCAGCCCATGTGGTTGAAGGCAGTACTGCTATCACAACAATGGAACTGACAAAGTATGAGGACCTTTACTGTTCTGTAACTTTGCCGTCACTGCCGGTTGGTACGGTAGGAGGCGGTACGGGTCTTGGTACGCAGAGTGACTGCCTGAACATTCTGGGTGTGAAAGGCCCGGGCAACCCACCGGGAACGAACTCAAAGAAGTTTGCAGAAATAATAGCTGCTGGCGTTCTGGCGGGGGAACTATCCCTTATAGGTGCCCAAGCCGCCGGACATCTTGCCAGAGCACACGCCGAACTCGGCCGCTAGGCTAATGCTTTTGAGGCCGGGCAGTTTAAAACGTTCCATCCTGGTCTCAGCCTCAAAGAGCCAGAGATTGCATTTATGTCTTCTTACAACTGCCTTCTCACAATTTTTTTTTGGCTTGCTCAAGGACATCAGAGCATTCATTCATTTTCATATCTGCAAGCAGTATGTCCCCGGCAAGGTCATCATAGCCAGCTTCTCTGATCTTTGCTGCCCATTCTTTGAAACTCTTGCTGTGGCTCTGGTTGTGTTCTATCCAGTGTTCAAGCAGGTGTGCCAGTTTTCCTTTGTCAATATCGTTTGTCATTCGTTCACCTGATCCCTTTTAGAAGATCTCTTCCCGCTATATGCCTGATTGTTTCTCTAAATATCTGTCGGACTTGTGATCTCTCCGGTTATTGCAGAAGCAGCAACAGTTGCTGGTGAAGCAAGGTATATGTATCCTCCGGTTCCCATTCTGCCCTTGAAGTTACGGTTGGCAGTGGATATACAGACTTCGCCTTCTGCGATGACTCCCATATGTCCCCCAAGGCATGGTCCGCATCCCGGGGAACAGATGGTTGCACCTGCCTCCAGAAGCGTTTCGATGACCCCTTTTCTGAGAGCTTCGAGCAGTACTTCCCTTGATGCGGGAACTACTATGGTCCTTACAGCGACCTTTTCTCCTTCCAGTATGTCAGCTGCAGCCTCAAGGTCCTCAAGCCTGCCGTTGGTACATGTTCCAATAAATGCCTGATCGACCCTTGTGGAGGGTATATCGGATATATTGTGTACATTATCAACGTTATGTGGGCAGGCAACCTGAGGTTCAAGCTGTGAGGCATCGAAGTGGTACTGCGCAGTATATGATGCATCCTCGTCCGCATACAATGGTTCGTATTCCTCGACAGCTCGCCCTTTAAGGAAATCAAAGGTCTTTTTATCAGGAGGTACGATCCCTGCCTTAGCTCCCATCTCTATTGCCATATTGCATAGTGTCATCCTTCCTGAAATGGAAAGGTCTTCGATGGTATCACCGTAGAATTCTGCTGCCTTATATGTGGCTCCGGCAATGCCCAGATCTTTGATTATTTTCAGTGTCAGGTCCTTGGCGCAGACATGCTTGCCCAGTTTTCCTTCCGCAGTTATCTTTATGCTTTCCGGAACCCTGAACCAGAGTTTTCCACTTGCGAATATTTCCGACATATCGGTTGCCCCGACCCCTGTGCCGAACGCACCAAAAGCTCCATAGGTGCATGAATGTGAATCTGCACCCACGACAAGTTTGCCAGGCAGAGCAAAACCTTTTTCCGGAAGCAACTGATGGCATATGCCTTCTCCGACATCATAGAAGTTCCGGATTTTCTGTTCTTTTATCCACTCGCGAATATTATGCTGAAGGGCTGCGGTCGTATCTGTATTGGCAGGGGTGAGGTGGTCAAAGGGAATAACTATCCTTTCCGGGTCCCATACCTTCCCGATTCCCATTTTCCTGAATGACCGCACGGCAAGCACACTGGTTCCGTCGTGAGCCATAGCATAGTCTGCGTTTGCTATCACGAACTCGTTTGCTTTGACCTCTTTATCTCCCGTCGCACGGCTAAAGATCTTTTCAGTGATCGTACTCAAAAAATATCTCCGTTTACTGCATTACAAGTAGGGAAGACTATATATCCAGTTATAAAAACCTTCGCTTAAAACAGTAGTTGGTGTTAATAAAATAAAAAGGATTGGGTGTGATCTTGGATCTGGTGATAATGTATGATCATGCGAGGCGTTTCAACTTCTCTATGTTCTCAAGCACCGATCTGCTTTCCAGGATAACTTTTTTTTCGATGGTCTGCACTATTTCTTCAAGAGGAGTTATCAGCCTGTACAATTTGACAGGCCTGCCTTTTCCTTCGGTCTTCTTTTCTTCCCGTATTTCTACCCAGCCGTTGTCTTTGAGATATCTCATGGCAATACTTACCTCGGGCTGTCTCAGGTTTGATATGTATTCGATATCCCGGGATGTGATCTCCTCCCCACCTGACAGGGATGCAAGTGTCAGTGCAACAGGTCTGTTCATATCCAGCTTCCTGAGCAGTTCGACTATCTCGTACTCCTTTTTACTCATATTGTGGGGCTTTTTCTCTCTCATCTAATATCACCAAATGATTTTGAACTTGAATTTTAAGGCGGAACCTATGATCAGGATCCGTTCTTTGATCGATGTCCTTTTTTCAGCATTCACCTGCCAGCTTGCCGTAATATG
>JAFGCK010000033.1 GCA_016932675.1 Methanosarcinaceae archaeon
TCTGTTTCGGGTTATGTTCTACTTTATCCAGAGGACAGTTACACATATAAGGTCAGGGCACAAATATTGGAATGGGTGGTGTTAAAGTCTTTCGATTATCTGCCGGTTTTGAATGATTTTCCGGTCGGACTTTAAAGACCATTATCAAGCTCAGGGGATCTCAATGAAAGTGGACCTTACTATAAAGATAGGTGGAGCAGCCGGCCAGGGTCTGGACACCATTGGCAGTGTCCTTTCAAAGGCTTTGATGAGATGCGGTTTTTTCGTATTCGGTGCCCAGTATTACCTGTCCAGGATCAGGGGCGGTCATAATACGTTTCAGATACGTATCAGCGATGAAGCCATATACTCAATGGATGATGAAGTTGACATACTGATAGCTCTTGACAGTGCTTCCATAGAGCAGCATCTTGCGGAGATGTCCGATGGTGTTGTGATAGTTGACAGGGATACTGTGGAACTGGGAGAGGACCGTGATTCGCTTTTCCACGTGCCGCTGTTAAAGCTCGCAATGGATGCCGGTGGAAATAAGCTGTATGCAAATACTGTTGCGGTTGGAGCGGCTATGGGTCTGCTGTGCCTGGACCTTAGTGTCCTGGCAGAAGTACTGTCCTCAATTTTCAAAAAGAAAGGCCAGGAGATCACCGACAATAATATCAAGGCAGCACGGGCGGGGTATGATTATGTAAGAGGTAACTATCCGCAGGGCTGCAGGTTCAGGGTAGAGGAACCTGGTAAAAACGAGGACAGGATGCTCATTGCCGGAAACGACGCCGTAGGGATGGGCGCCCTTGCAGCAGGCCTGCATTTACTGTCAGCGTATCCGATGACCCCATCCACCGGCGTGATGAACTACGTTGCGGCCAACTCCGGAAAATTCGGGGTGTTTGTCGAACAGGCCGAGGATGAGATCTCCGCGCTTAATATGGCTCTTGGTGCATCGTTCGCAGGAGCCCGTTCCATGGTTACCACATCCGGAGGCGGATTCTCATTAATGGTCGAGGCACTTGGACTGGCAGGGATCACAGAGACACCCGTGGTGATCTTCCTGGCACAGCGCCCTGGACCTGCAACCGGGCTCCCGACCATGACAGAACAGGGCGATCTTCTGTTTGCGCTCCATGCGGCACAGGGTGAGTTCCCCAGATGCATACTGGCTCCGGGTACACCGGAGGAGTGTTTCTATCTGACCGCAGAGGCTTTCAACATTGCAGATAAGTATCAGATACCGGTCATTATCATGAGTGACCAGTATCTTGCAGATTCTCTTTTCACATGTGAAAGCTTCGACATCTCAAGGATATCCATCGATCGCCATCTGCTCTCCGATGAGGACATAAAGAACATGCAGGAAGAGTACAGGCGATATAGGATAAGCTCCAGCGGTATCTCCCCCCGGGCAATTCCCGGACAGGATGGAGTGCTAGTGGGTGCTGACAGCGATGAGCATGATGAGTTCGGGCATATAGATGAATCCCGGGAAAACAGGATAAAGATGACCAATAAACGGATGAGTAAGCTAAAACTCCTTGCTGATGAGATCCATCTTCCCCTTGTTCAAGGTCCTGATGATGCAGATCTTACCCTTATAGGATGGGGATCGACCTACGGCCCCCTTTCAGAGGCTGTGCATGTCCTTAATAAGATGGGCAGGTCGGTCAACCAGGTCCATTTCAGCTATATTTATCCCCTTCCTGTCGAAGACATCCGCAATATGCTTTCGGGGTCCGGAAAAAAGATTTGTGTTGAGAACAACTGTACAGGCCAGTTTGCCCGTCTGCTTCTGGCTGAGACCGGGATCAGGATGTCCGGCAATATTCTCAGGTATGATGGACTGCCCTTCAGTCCGCAGTCGATAATTGCTTCCCTTGAGGAAAAGGGGGTGGTATGAATGGTAAGCATCGAGGATTACGGGAATTTTGAAACCGCCTGGTGCCCTGGTTGCGGTAACTTCGGAATACTCAGGGCCCTGAAAAATGCCCTTGTGGACACAGGCAGATCCCCTGGTGATGTGCTGCTTGTTTCCGGTATCGGCCAATCAGGAAAACTCCCTCATTACCTGAAATGCAATTTCTTTAACGGGCTGCATGGCCGTACACTTCCTGCAGCTACAGGTGCCAGGATCACAAACCGTGAGCTGACGATCATGGCGATCGCAGGGGATGGTGACTGCTATGGTGAAGGTGGCAACCATCTGATCCATGCCATACGCCGCAACCCTGATATAACCCTGCTTGTACATGACAACCAGATATACGGCCTTACCAAGGGACAGGCATCACCTACCACCGAACCGGGCATGACGACAAAGATCAACAGGGAAGGTGTCTTCAACAGCCGGCTGAATCCCCTTGCACTTGCGATATCCCTCGACTGCTCCTTTGTTGGGAGAGGTTTTGCAGGTGACATCGGGCATCTGAGCGAACTTATCAGGAAAGCCATAGAACACAGGGGTTTTTCGCTGGTGGACATACTCCAGCCCTGTGTCACTTTCAACCGCCTTAATACGTTCAAGTGGTACTCTGAAAGAGTCTACAAAAAGGAAGATGATGAATATCCCCTGAATGACCGGGCAAAGGCCTTCTCCAGATCACTTGAGTGGGGAGAGAAGATCCCCCTTGGTGTGTTCTATGTCAATGAAAGGCCTGTCCTTGAGGGAAATCCTGATTTGATGAGCCTGGATCCTGTTACCAGGAATGAAGCAAAAAAAGAGATCTTCAATGAATTGATCGATAAATTCATGTGAAATAAGATGGCATCCATTACAATTATTTTATGACTATATGATAAAAAATGCCAGCAAAAAATGCATCGATAATTCACATTCATTTTTAAAAAA
>JAFGCK010000034.1 GCA_016932675.1 Methanosarcinaceae archaeon
AAGGATCCGGTCTTTTGTTGCTTTTAGTTTCCGGCCTTACTATGAATCTGTGCTAATCCTGCTAATCCGTGTCTTGAAAGAAATCCGGAAGGTCACCGGCTTTAATTAAAAATAACAGGTTTCAAGCCGAAAATATGATCATACGGCCTGCTAATATTTGTTTTTTAAAATCTGTTTTGATAATCCCTTTTTAAAAAAGTCTTTATAATGATCAAAGATACAGATTCCCATTACCAGTAAAAAGAAAAGCAAAGGGTATCTATTTAATGCGGAGGACATCCTCATTTCATGTTTTGCAGTTGCTGGTACCTTTTGTCGATACCTTCCCAGTTGACTATGTTCCAGAAAGCATCTATGAACTTTGATCTTTCATTCTTATAGTCCAGATAGTAGGCATGCTCCCACACATCAATAGCCATGATCAAGGGGAAATCAGGTACCAGATTCACGTTGTGTTTCTCTATTTGTACTATCCCCAGTCTTCTGGTATCAGTGCAGAAGGTCAATGCAGCCCATCCAGAGCCTTCGACCGTCGACGCTACTTCGCTGAACTCTTTCCTGAACCTGTCAAAACTTCCAAAATCTTCTTTCAATGCCTCTGCAAGTTCACCCACAGGTTCTTCACTTGCTTTTTCTGCAGGTATCATTCCCCACCAGAAATAATCATGCAATACATGACCGGCCATATTAAAGGAAAACGCCTTTGCAGTTGCCTTATAATCAAAGTCTTTTCCTTCCTTGCGGGCCATTTCCATCATTTGTAATATTGAATTTACATTGTTAACATAAGATTGATGGTGTTTGTCGTGATGTATCCGCAGTTGTTCTTCTGATATGTATGGTTCCAGGTCTGCATAATCATATTTCAAAGGTGACAACTCATAGTATTCTTTAGCCATATCCCTCTCCCTGTTAGATTTCTATTGTATTGTTCCCACAGGATCTCTCTCATGCCTGCATCTCATAAATTCTTGATCCAGGATGCAGTTGCCAGAAAATCCTGTCTTGATCTTGCTAACAGAATCTCCCGGATATCCATGTTAGCATTTATGTATAGAATAACTACCAGCAATGTTATATAGTTATTGAAACTCGGTTCTGTATAATAATTTTCTTCTGTATCGGTCCTGATAATACCCGGGAATGCTATTTCCCCGGTTATGCCTGCAGTTATTCTATTTTTTCATATCTTTCTCAGCCTGGAGTATTGCTGGTACGATCTTCATGACCGAATCAGGATTGAGGGATATCGAGTCGATCCCATCTCTTACAAGGAACTCCGCAAACTCGGGGAAGTCACTTGGCGCCTGTCCACAAAGCCCGCTATGCCTGCCATTCCTTTTTGCTCCCTGTATTGCCATGGACACTATTCTTTTCACAGCTTCGTCCCTCTCATCAAAGGCCTCGGCAAGTATCTCCGAATCCCTGTCCACACCCAGTGTCAACTGGGTCAGGTCATTGGAACCTATGGAAAAACCATCAAAATACCTGCTGAACTCATCTATCAGAAGGACATTACTTGGGATCTCGCACATCACATAGACCTGCAGTCCATTGTTTCCCCTTTCCAGCCCATGCTTTTTCATTTCCGCAAGTACTTTTTCCGCCTCCTCAATTCGCCTGCAGAAAGGGATCATAAGGATAAGGTTTGTGAGCCCGATCTCATCCCTTACTCTTTTCATTGCCTGGCATTCGAGGGCGAATCCTTCACTGTACCTTTTGTCGTAGTAGCGGGAGGCTCCCCTGAAACCTAACATGGGATTGTTTTCATCTACCTCGAAATACTCTCCCCCAAGCAGGCTTGCATATTCGTTCGATTTGAAGTCGCTCATACGCACCACCACAGGTTTTGGATAGAAGGCGGCTGCAATTGTTCCCACTCCAAAGGAGAGCTTTTCCACAAAATAATCCTCCTTGCTTTCATATCCTCTTGTGAGGTCATCTATCTTTCCAAGCACACCGGCATCTTCTACTTTTTCGGGGTGTATGAGTGCCATTGGGTGGATCTGTATATAGCTTGAGATGATGAATTCCAGCCTTGCAAGGCCGATCCCGTCATTGGGGATCATCGAAAGGCCAAAAGCCTCTTCCGGGTTTCCCAGATTCATCATTATCTTTGTTCTTGTTCTCTCCATTTCCTTCAGATCAACACTCTCGGTATGGAATCCGAGTATTCCTTCGTATACCCTCCCGACATCTCCTTCCGCACAGCTGACCGTTACCTCCATGTTGCTGTCCAGCTTTTCGGTTGCATCCCCGGCACCCACAACAGCAGGGATACCAAGTTCACGGCTGACAATGGCTGCATGGCATGTCCTTCCGCCTTTATTGGTAATGATGGCTGCAGCCTTTTTCATGACTGGTTCCCAGTCAGGGGTTGTCGTGTCAGCCACCAGGACCTCTCCCGGTCTGAAGGACGGAAGCATGGACACATCCTTTATCACATGTACTTTCCCGGCAGCGATCTTATTACCCACGCTTCTGCCTGTGACAATTATCGGGGATGTTTCATCAAGTGTGTAGGTTTCAAGTATGTCCTTCTTCTTCCGGGACTGCACGGTCTCGGGCCTTGCCTGCACAATGAAAAGCTCCCCCGTTTCACCGTCCTTTGCCCATTCGATATCCATGGGGGATCTTTCCCCCTTCTTGCCGGAATAATGTTTTTCGATAGTGACCGCATACCTGGCCAGTTGAAGTATCTCTTCATCATTGATGCAGAAACGTCTTCTGTCAGATGCAGGTACTTCCACATTACGGGTGAGCACCCTGGAATCACCGCGGCCGTATATCATCTTAATCTCTTTCTCACCCAGTTTTTTGTCGATGATGGGCCTGTAGTTATCTTTTAATGTGGGTTTGAATACATAGTACTCATCCGGGTTAACAAGACCCTGGACAATGTTCTCCCCAAGGCCGTAAGCTGCGGTTATGAAGACAACATCCTCGAATCCCGTTTCCGTGTCTATGGTAAACATGACCCCGCTTGATGCAAGGTCCGAGCGTACCATCTTCATGACACCAATGGAAAGGCCGACCTTGAAGTGATCGAAATTGTTGTTGACACGATAGGATATTGCCCTGTCTGTGAAAAGCGACGCAAAACACCTGCTACAGGCATCTTTCAGGGGGTGGTATCCATGAATGTTCAGGTAGGTCTCCTGCTGACCCGCAAAGGAGGCATGAGGAAGGTCTTCTGCAGTTGCCGAACTGCGTACTGCCACATCGGTATCAGGGCCATATTGTTCACAAAGCCTGTCATAAGCTTCCTTTATCTCACCCCAGAGATCATCAGGGATGTCTGCATCAAGGATGATGTTCCTTGCTTTCTTTCCTCTTTCCGAGAGTTCACGGACATCTTCAGTGTCCAGACCATCAAGTGCCTTTTTGAGTTCTTCAAGCACGCCGGCGGATTCCAGCACGTGCCAGTAGGCATCAGCAGTGATCGCAAAACCGTTGGGGATTTTGATACCCCTGTCTGTCAATTCCCTGTACATTTCGCCCAGGGAGGCATTCTTACCTCCCACCAGGGGGACATCATCTATTGTGGTCTCTTCAAACCATCGTATATACTTAGCGCTTCTCATCATCATACCCCATAATTCCGGAACATCTCACTATATGGATATGATTGTTTTCCGGAAGTTAAATGCTTTTGGGAATTGGGATACGCAAAGTAAAAGAGAACATCCAATTTCTAATATCTGACAGCAGCATCCTGTCCAAAGATCTCCTTTATCTCTGAATTCAGTATGCACTTTGCTTCTTCCAGCTCCGCTTCTCTCTCTTCCAGAAGCTTCTGTTCTGCATCCAGTTCTCTCAGTACCTGCCCAACCGAGTTTGTGTACTGTGATCTCTGGTCTTCAAGGCTTTCCATCTTTCTGTAGACATCAAGGCGGTCCAGCTCATCTGTTAATGTCTCAATCTCTGACAGACAGCGCTCTCTCTCATCAAGCAGGTCTGACATAGCAGCCGTTTCCTTTAATTTATGGATCTGTTTGAGTATCTTCTCATCCATCTGTTCCTTCAGGCCCAGGTCCTGACTCTCAATTCTCTCTTCAAGCATATCGAGGAATGCAGCAAGCTCCTTTTCCTGAATGGAGTAAGGCTCATCTTTGACCTTTCTGAGCATTTCCCTGTTCTCAGGAGACAGTACGTATATCTCATTTATGTCCTGCTTTTCCATTCTGGAAAAGGCTTTGGACATAGGTGTGAACAGTCGTTTGATATCAGAATCTACCGAAGATATCCTGTTCTTCAGTTCCTCTATTTTGCTCTCTGTCTGGTTCGCATTTTCAAATTCACTGCCATCCTCCAGTTCCCTTATCCTGGAATCGGCATTTTCCAGATCCTTTTTTGCGGACCCGTACCTTGCTTCAAGATCAAGTATCCTTTTGCGGCTTCCCCCGATCTCGCCTTCTCTCTGTCGGACGATCCCGGTCTGCTCAGATATCTTCTCAAAGGTATCTATCTTACTCTTTTCATCCCTGATCAGCTCATAGAGTTCATCAAGCCGGCTTTCAAGGTTTGCCAGGCAATGGTTGATATTCTCAAACTCTCCCGGGTACAGGGCTTTGATATATAGCTGGCTTCTGTGTGTATTATCCTGGATATTTTTCAGGATGGCTTTTGAATCCCCGTAAAATGCAAATGCAACTTTTGGGTCCTTATCTGATGGCACACGGATCTTATCGGCGACCAGGCCAAGGTTATAGGCCACATTCTCACGATTCGAGTCTCCGACCTTTTCGGCCCTTTTACTGGCATCTGCAATAGCTTCGGCTTCGAGCAGGTGCTTTCTGGCATTCCTGATCTCCTTCAGAGAGTTGTCTATATCCTTATACTTCTCCCCGATGACCGGTCTTAGTGTTTCCAGCTTTTTTTTATATTCTTCACGGACAAGCTCAGGAAGCTTATTGAATTCAAGCCTTACAGGTCCTGCCTCAGCTTCTTTCTGTTTTTTCCCGAATATCTTTTCTATGAAACCCATTTTCTTATTAAAAGACGAAATCCTCTTTTAAAAGCCTGTTGGAATATCTCATGATAGTGTTGAGGTGGAAGCATTCTAATCTATTATCAGGTCTCATCTTCTAATAGACCAGGACCCTGCTCCTGTCAATAGCAACCCGAAGGCTGTGAAGGCTGGTCCTCCGGACCCTCTGCACACCGTGGGCTACCGGACACTCATGGGCATGAAACTTATGGGTATAACACAAAGAGTACGGGATATTAAAAAGCCATCTTAAAAACAGAGAATGCAGTATCAAGGATACTACACGGATGAGTGAAGTACTGATCTATTCTTCAGCAATGCTGACCTTTCTCATCACGTCTTTTGCCCTGATCCTGTTGACAACGTCCATGCCCTCGATGACCTGGCCGAAGACCGTATGCACGCCGTCAAGGTGTGGTTGCGGTGAGTGCGTGATGAAGAACTGGCTGCCCCCGGTGTCCTTTCCGGCATGTGCCATTGAAAGTGCGCCTTTTCCATGTTTGCGCGGGTTGCCCTTTGTCTCGCATTTGATGGTGTATCCCGGACCGCCTGTTCCGTCTCCCTTCGGGCATCCTCCCTGAATGACAAAGTTGGGTATGACCCTGTGGAAAGTGAGGCCGTTGTAGAATCCCTGCCTGATGAGCTTCTCGAAGTTTGCCACGGTCTTTGGCGCATCCTTCTCGAACAGTTCCAGTACGATGTTACCCTTGTCAGTCTCGATGATCGCTTTCTTCATGAGTTTCACCTTTGATGGAACTGCTTAATGGGTGGCAGCGATTTAAGGGTTTCTGTGAACTGTCAGAGCATTCAATCGACTGTTACCTCGAGTTCGTTGGATGTGATGTGCAGGTAGGTTATAATAGCTCCCCCTCCATCATATACGAGGGTGTATTCGGAATCGAGTTCCTCCACTTTTTTATTAGACTTCTGCGTCCAGGTACAGTCAATGGTCCCTTCCTGTGCCATGAGTTTGAAGTAGTGCTGGGTTATATTGTACAGTGACTGCATAGCTCCATCATTGATCGTTACATTTGGTATCATTGTTGTGGGGCTGGTCACATTCCATGAGTATTCTTCAATGTCTTTATCATCATATTCCATCAGGTAGGTCTTGTTCAGAAGATCGAAGGTACAGTTCGCATGTTTCTTGTTGGCAGGGTCCTCATATTCTGTAAATTCATATCCGGCATCCACCCAGGTCTCATATTCTTCACTTACAAGAGAATCTTTGTAGATGACATAATCCATAGTGTTCTTTCTGGTCGAATACTCCAGATATTTTGTTCCGGCTGTGGCCTTGATCCACATGTCCACAGAATTGAAATTTGATGCATCAGTTGTTATCACATCAATATAGAATGAGAAATTGTAGATCGGTTCCGGATTGGACTCGTTCAGTTGTGCTATCTTAAAGTTCTGAGCTATCGGGAATGTACCCATCTCAGGCATTGTGTCAAGTTCAAGGATGGCTGTCTTGTTCACATGGTCCAGGGTCGCTGTGGTGGATATGAGGGTTTCTGCATACTCAGCCCAGCCATCGTAGAAATCACTCTGGATGTAAATGATTATCTTGTCAGCCTCGATCGGATTTGAAAAAAGGCTGTTGTGCTTGGTGTTCGGGTACAGTATCTCCGGATCGTTGGAAGACTTCACGGAGATGTCCACATCAGTGCTCCCTGCAATGGAAGTGTTTCCTTTTATCTTCATAATTGGAAGCGTCAGGGTCTCGCCATTGAAGTGAAACTCCGGGGGTGAGACCATCACTGTTCCACCCGTGGGATATCTGGACCAGACACCACCTCCCTCGTAGGCGATCACCCGATCTCCTGATGTATACATGATCTTTCCCATGGATGCATTGAATCCTGCAAAATCTGGTTCATTTTCATAGTTCTCCCAGGCATTCCAGTATTCATGGTTCTGGTAAAAGCTATTGTTCCAGGACGAATTGAATGATAGTGCTATGATCATTATCCGGCTTTCATTATATGCATCATCATCGCCCATCACTTCCACATTGCCCCCCATCAGGGAAATACCGGTTGTCTGGAGGGGCGACTCTCCCAGGGCTGCTTTACTTGTCCTGGAGTCAAATACTGTGAATCCCTGCTCTATTTTTTGTGCCTTGGCCATGTCTTCCATATCATCTATTGCAGGCAGGGTATAGAGAATTATTATGCCTATGGAAAGGAGGGTGATAGCCAGCATTACCACAATTCCCACGACCGATGAGACTGCAACTTTGTTTTGTGCAAATTTTTTCCCCATTTTTACCACCTGTATGATCATTAATCTATCCTTACGTCCATTGCTGCGTTTACGATATACACATCTATATTCGGATTGTAGTCTTTGCTGGCAGTGAAGGTACTATTGCTTGCATTAAAATCTACTATCTGCATTCCCAGTGATTCCTCCAGGTACCTTCCCCACGCTTCATAGTAAACACTGTTTATACTTATATTTATATGTGAGACATTCTGATAAGTTTCAATTGATCTACTCCCCGCATCAGCTGTCACGCGTACAAGTCCGGAACCTGAAATAAAGTCTGTACCTGTGATGCTCCCGTCAGGGATTACAAGCACATCGTTTTTTGTATAGGTAAAACGTGGTGCTGAGACCATTATGGACTCTCCGGAGCTGTATCTTGCCCACACACCCGTATTCTCATAAGCGATAGTAGTATCCCTGAAATCGTTCTCTATCTTTTTCATTTCTTTTCCATAGGATTGTTCTACTGACTCAATGGAACCTGTTGAAGTGTTCCAGACATCCATGCTCATATTTATATCAATGTGACTATTCCCGCTGTAGCCTCTTACAGCAAGCGATCCCCCATACATTTTCAGTTCAACTGACTGGGACGGGGCATTTCCAAACACAACTTTATTCATATTCAGGGCCAGCACCTCAAAGCTCTGCCTTATGTTCTCTGTGTGCTGGGTATCCTGCATGTGTTCCAGCATGGGTACTCCAGCAACTATGATGATACCGGTTGCAAGGAGTATGATGCTTAAAATGATGCTGTAGTCAACCATTTCTGATACAGCAACTTCCGATCTGGTAAAATTCCCTTTCATGCATCTCATCCCGGCACTAATCTATTCGTATCATGTTTGAGTCTGGGTCGTAGTGTAAAATGAAATCATTCGAGCCGCTGAACAACTTTACGGAGCCCACTTCGGTAGCATGCACTTTATAGGGTACCTTCACCCTGGTTGCATCTTTTCCCTGGGACTCGAATATGATCTCACTGGTCTGGTTTGACAGCTCCACAGAAAATTGCTGACCAGCGATCTCATCAGGGAGTGGTAATATAAAGAAAAGGCTGCCTACCTCTCCTCCTGCGCTTCTGGTGACCTGTACCGCAGTATCTATGTTCGACAGCTGCAATGCCAGATCATTGCCATGTATCTCGAACTCATCTCTCATGATAGTCTGTTCAGCCCTGTCCATCATAGCATAGAAGGAGCTGATCACTATCATCATTGTTATCACCGTTATCGATAGTGTCAGTACAAATCCTACGGATATGGATACGGCATTTTCGTCATCCCTGAGTCGCTGGATCATATATACCCCCGTGGTAATGTAATGGGTATTGTCGCATTGATCTCAAGGTGATCGTTCTTGTTCAGTTTCATGGTACTGTTGACAATGCAGACCCTTTCGATGTCGAACTGGTCACCGTTGACAAGCTCTCCTGAGATCTTGAAAGTTCCCATGGCCTGGCTGCCATTTATGAACCTGATGCTGTAGGTTTCATTTGCTGTCTGGTTGTTGAAATGGAAATCGAAGTCATTTGGGTTAATAATTTTATTGTATGTGATATTAATGTCCGTAAATGATTCGTTTTTAGTGTTTAATATTGAGTTGCTGTCGTAAACAGTAAGATTGATCTTACTACTGCTTGAGTTGAAAAAGCTGGCTGACCAGATCAAGCTGCCAGACTGGTTATTGACCTCTATCACAAACTTGTTTGACTCATTTCCCAGAGTCGATGCGTTTAGCCTTCCCAGCAGGAAATACTCTGTGTGGTTGATCCTTTCAATAACGGTCCAGTTGTCATTCCCGTCAGCTAGGCCGTTCTGGGTGAAATAGGCATCCTGCGACTGGCCCGTGTCAAGGGAGTATATAAAGCCTGAAAGCGAGTAGCTCTCCACCATCTTCTTTGTGAAGTTTGACATGTAGGCATTGAACATAGAATTGCTCACGTTAGATCCGGCATTCACATAGGCCTTTTCATAGGCTTCGGTGGTGGCCTGTACGACATTCGAATAGTCGAATACATTTGTCTCGATACTCGACTCCGAGGCAGTGTTGCTTGCATAGATGATGTTGTTGAGCATGACCGTGAGGACTACGATACCTATGCCGATGATAAAACCTGCAACCAATATCATCTGTCCGGATTCGTTCAGTCTTTTCATGTTAACATCTTTCCTTACATTCGCCACAAGATCATCTTCACGGTAATGAGGTTATAGAAATCGGTACTTGTATCAGCATCCGGTATACCTGTCCTGGACTGGAACTGGGGCTCAATGTCTGAATCTGAAAGCAATACCCTTCTGGATACTATCACTGCGTTGTCCGAGGGCTCGCCGTTATAGATGTAGGGGAGTGTCATCACGATACCTTCATCGTAGATTACTGCAAATTCCACATTGTGTGCTATTCCCCTGGGGACCAGCACGGATTCCAGTATAGCGGCGGTGGAACTGTTCGCGAGCGTATTGTTCAATTCGGATGCGTAGTCCGTGGAGTTCCAGGTGTACTCATCCCCGTCCCATTCCATTATGTCCTCTTTGAGGCAGGAATGCTGCCCGCTTCGGGGATGGTCGAGCGCAGTGAGCATATCCTGTGCCAGTACCTGAAGCTGCGCTTCTATATGCGCATTTGCCGTTGAGGATGTAAGTGGGGTGAGGGAAGTCGCCTGGACTGTGAATATAATGACCCCGGTAATTATAATAAGTGTCATGAGGGCTTCAAGGGTGTGCAACTGTGCCTTTGAGTCCGGGATGATGTTCCACGGATATCTTTCATCTTTCATCTTACCACACCCTCACAGCCAGCATCGCCTGGACATTATTACCGGTGCTTTCGTTGCTGACCATTACCAATCTTTTTGTCTGGCCGATATTTCCCTGAAGAGGCAATGGCTTGCCTGCGGAATATTCAAGATTTCCTGCTGAAATGTTCTGCAGGGTGACGTTGAGCTCGTAGGTCAGGAACGAACTGTTCATTCCGTAGTGATCGATAATGCTTTCATAATCTGCATTCATCTCGTTGAAGAAGATGTCAACCTTCATGCCGTTTAGCAGGATCGGTGTCCGGGGATCCCCTGCGCTCATGCTTTGCTCGATCAGATCCGTCGATATCCTGTCGGCGATCAGTGTGACCTCGTCCGAATTGGACTGAAATGGAGTGAAAAGCCCCGCTGTGTATGAGAATACGAAAATTATGCTGACCAGGAATATTGCGATCCCTATCAGATAGTCTATGTGCATTTGGCCATCGTTATCCATGGATACCATATACTTATAATAATTTAATTGTATAAAAATATAATTGTGTTGATTTAATATTGATAGCTCATTTTCCGAAAATCATCGTTTCAGCTCAGTGAAGCAGACAGGTCGTTCCTGCTCACGTGCAGGTATGTGATACTTCCCGGCATACCTTTATAGTAAAGTGTGATGGTGGATTCATCATAGTCTACAGGGTCAGAGCTTCCGGGCTGGTACAGGTTGAAGACAACAGACCCGTCCCTTGTTATGAGTTTCATGTAATGCTGCGTTAGGTCATTGAGAGGTACAGAATCCCCATCAGAATAATCAATGTCCGGTCCAATGCTTATCAACGTCTGGTTCCCCCATGAAAACTCATACCCATTTTTATCATCATAGGTCATGTTCAATGTAGTGGAAAGGAGATCAACGCTTGCTGACTGGTCTTCCTGTGAACCGCTAACAGTGAATACGTTTGCACCTTTTCCTTCCCATGTTTCTATGCCTCCTCCTGATTGAGTATCTTCATAGATGACACTGATCTCAAGTTGGTTTGCACCTCCGCTTTTTTGAATGGTGTAGGTCAGGGTCTTGGTGCCTGATGTGGCACTTATCTGGTAATTGTTCGGATTCAGTCCCTGTGAAGCCCTTGCTTCCAGGTCAAGTGTGAAATTGATCATCGGGGACGTGATCTGTTCTACCGCACCTATCTTGATAGTCTGCCTGAGCTTATCTTTCCCCATGGCAGGAATCACTTCCAATTCTATGATGGCTGTCCTGTTCGCATCATCCGTTACAGCGCTTGCATATGCAAGGGAATTTGCATAGTCGGCCCATGCATCATAGAACTCGCTTTTAATGTATATGAGCACTTTGTCTGAATCGAGGGGGTTTACACTTCTGGGGTCGGCTGAGGGGTCCGGGTACATCACCACAGGCATGTTATCTGAACTGATAGTAACATCTACGTCAGCATTCCCGCTTGATGCCTGTGTTCCGCTGATCTTCATGATAGGCAATGTGAGGGTCTCGCCGTTGTAGTGGAACTCCGGCGGGGATATCATGATAGCTTTACCGCTTGGGTACTTCGACCAGACACCTCCTCCCTCGTAGCCTATGGTCCTTTCATCTTTGGTGTAGGTTATGCTGCCCATGGAGGCATTGAACTGGTTCATTTCTGGTTTTGCCATGTATGCTTCCCACCCTCCCCAGTGATTCTTGCTTGCCTGGAAACCGGGGTACCATCCGGCACTGATATTAACGCAGATTACGACCATACTGCTGTCATTATAGGACTCATTGTTCCCGTTTACCTTTATGCTTCCGTCCATGATGGAGAATGATGTTGTCTGGCTCGGGGATTCTCCCAGGGCTACCTTACTAGTTCTCGAGTCAAACACAGTAAAAGCCTGTTCCACCTTCTGGGCATTTGCCATGTCCTGCATGTCATCAATGGTGGGTGTTGCGTAAAGCAGGATCACACTTATGGATGTGATGGTGAGTCCCAGGATTATGATCATTCCAACCACTGCAGAAACGGCTTTTTCTGATCCAAGCAGGCTTTTCATAGTTTATCAGGTCCTTTTTTTATTCTACTGTTACGCTCATGGGTGAAATGGAGATCATGACATCAATATTGGGGCTGAAGCTTCTGCTGGCACTGATGGTACTGTTGGTTGCATCAACGTCCACTATCTGCATTCCCATTGATTGGTTCAGGTACCTCTCCCATCCATCGTAATAATCACTCATCATGGTTATGTTCACCCGTGATACATTTTCATATCTTGAGGCAGATAACTGCCCGCCGTCGGATATCACACGGATAAGGCCTGACCCGGATATGGTTTTAGAACCGGAGATCGTTACCATTGGTATCATAAGTGTATTTCCGTCATATACAATATCGGGTTTTGCTATTGCTATGGCGCTCCCCTGTGGGTATTTTGCCCATGCTCCGGTATTCTCGTAACAGATGGATGATTCCTCGTATTTGTTCTCGATCATCCTCAGCTGTCTCTCCACAGATACCACTTCCATGGAGGATGCTGATTGGTTCCACATCTGCATGCTGACATTCATGTAACTGGTTCCTGTGACGGATACCGCGCCTCCATGCATCTTCAGTTCCACGGATTGTGACGGTGCTTTCCCATATACTACCTTGTTCATGTTGGGTTTGAGGACAGAAAAGCTCTGTTCTATGTTCTCGAGATGGCCCATCTCCTTCATATGCTCAAGCATGGGATATCCTGCGACCCCGATAACTCCCAGGGCCAACAGCATTATTCCGAGGGTTATTACGAAGTCAACTACCTCTGTGAGAGCCGCTTCTGATGAAATGAGGTCATTTTGTTCTTTTTCTCTTCCGGTCATATGCTTTTCACTTTCAGGATATCTCAATGGTATTTGCATCCGGGTTGTAGATTATCTGGTATTCGCCCGTTGAACTGTACAGGGTCGTTGAAAGGAGAGTTGTACCATCGGTTGAATAGGGTATCTTTACCCGGGTCTCATCCCTCTCTTCCGATGAGAAGATAATGTCATTTGTCGTATTGGAAAACTCAATTAAGTATTGCTTTCCTGCGATCTTGTCCGGGAGTGACAGTTCATATCTTAACTCTCCGATATCTGAGCCAGATCTCATTGCAGCCCCTGCTATGGTATCGATTGTGGTTATCTTTACTGCAATGTCATTTCCATGTATCTCGAATTCATCACGCATGACCTTCTGTTCAGCCTGGTCCATCAATGTATAGAATGAGCTCAGGATGGTAACAAGCACCAGTATTGTGATAGAGAATGTAAGGATGAACCCGATTGAGAGGGAGACTGCGTTATCGTCCTTTGCCAGTGTCCTCATTGTACCCCTCCTGGCAGTGAGATCGGGATCGTTCGGTTGATCATTATTTCACTGGAGGACATTGTGATTGTCGGATCTGCCATCCAGTATCGTGCCTGGGTGAAAGGCTGGCCTGTAGAAAGATTGCCTGATATGGAATATGTTCCAACAGCCTGGCTTCCATTTATGATATTTATTGAATATTCCTGTCCTGCCGTGCGGTCTGAGAAGTGGAGAGTGGGTACACCACCGCCATCTATCTGATCGCCGGTTATGTTGACCTCGCCGGTGGTACTCTGATAGTTCCCGATGGTGGATGAATTGTCAGAGACGGTTATATTGATCGTTCCGTTGGAGTTGTATAGTTCCATTGACCATAGCATATCTCCTGAGACGTTGGCAGCCCGGATCATGACTCTATTGGACCCATTCCCGAGTCTGGATACCTCGGGAATGGACATTGAGAATGCTTCTGTGATATTTATGTTCGTTACAAGTGTCCAGTCGTCCTCTCCATCTGCCAGTCCGCTATGTGTGAAGTATGCCTCCGACAGTTCATCGGTCTGGCAGGAGAACGTCAATCCTGTGATCCCATAGCTCTCAGATGCCTGTTTAATGAAATCCTCTATATACTGTTTAAAAGTAGCATTGTCCACATTGCTATGTGATCCGTTTATTAAGGCAGCCTGGTAGGCATCTTCGTATGCCTCGGTTGTTATCTGGATAACATTGGCCATGTCGTAGCGTGAAGTGTCGATACTTGATTCCGAGGCCATGTTGCTGGCATATATCACATTGTTCAGCATGACCGTAAGCACCACTATGCCTACGCCAACTGCAAAACCTGCGATCAATAACAACTGTGCGGAATCATCGAACTTTTTCATTTCATCACTTCCCGGACTTCACATTCTCCATAGGGTCATCTTCACATCAACAATATTATAGAACCGGGTGCCATCACCTGCATCCGGGATGCCGGTGTTTGCTGCAAAAACGGATGTGTTCCCCACATCACTATCTGACAGTTGCACTTTTTTCGTGATTGTCACTGCATTGTCCGAAGGGTCTCCGTTATATATGTATGGCCTGTTCATAATAATTCCATTATCTGCGACCCAGCTGAAGTGTACATTGTGTGCGATTCCCCTTGGAACTGCGATCAATTTAAGGATGTCTGCCAGTGAACTGTCCAGAATGGTCTCGTTTAGCCTGCTCGTTGACCGGTAGGTGCTGCCGTTCCAGACATATTCTTTTCCATCCCAGCCCGTTATGTCCTCTTTTAGCTGTGAATCCTCTCCATAAGCAGAATATGAAAGTGCACTGAGCATGTCCTGGCCCATTGTCTGGAGCTGTGCTTCTATGTGTGCATTTGCGGTTGAGGATGTAAGTGGTGTCAGTGATGTTGCCTGGACCGCGAATATGATTATGCCGACCATTATCACTGCAGCGATGACAGCTTCAAGCGTGTGCATCTGGGCATCGATGTCCTTTCTCAAATTCGGTAACATTTTCCCATTCATGTTACCACACCCTGAATGACAGAATAAGGGTTTCAGTGTTGCCTGTGCTCTCGTCCTTTAAAAGGACTATTCTTTTTGTCTGTCCGACGTTGACACCCAATGGGATTTGCTTGCCGGCTGTATTTATTATGGTGCTGTTTTCCAGGGTGACATTCAGGTCATATCGAAGGTAAGTTCCATTCAGTCCCAGGGAATCGATCACTACGTCATAGCTTCCATTTCCATTAAGTTCAGTAAAGAAATTATCAACTTCTGTTTTACTGACAAGATTTGGTACGCTCTCGTCCCCTGCATTCAGTCTTTTTTCCACAACCGTTGTAGACACACGGTCAGCGATCAGGGTGACTTCATCGGAATTCGACTGGAACGGGGTGAAAATACCAGAGGTAAAATTGAATACAAACACTACTGCGAACAGGAAAACAGTGATGCTGATAAGATAATCTATGGTGATCTGGCCTTTACTATCCATAATTCCCATTATAATATACTTATCTATTATATAAAAGTAAATGCTAATTTATATACAATGCACGACAACAGTATCTTAATTTTTTATGCGCCCGGGTTAATTCTAAGCTTACGGACAGGCAATCTTAAAAAAGGGTAGTGCATATCATACCTCCTGATGGATGAGATAAGGATTATCCACACAGGGGATACGCATTTAGGGTACCGCCAGTATCAAAGTGAAGTGCGCAGGCAGGATTTCATGGATGCGTTCTCCAGGGTGATAGACGACGCCATTGATATGAAGGTGGATGCTGTAGTACACGCAGGGGACCTTTTCGACTCAAGGAACCCCACACTGGATGACATACTCGGGACAATGGAGGTCTTCTCAAGACTGAAAAATGCCGGCATTCCTCTGCTGGCGATCGTGGGCAACCATGAGAGCAAACAGAGCACCCAGTGGCTGGACCTCTATGGCAGCATGGGGCTTGTCACGCGTCTTGGGACTACTGCCTTCAGGCTTGGTGATGTGGCGATATATGGCATTGACTGTGTTTCCAGGTCACGCATCCCTTTATTCGATTATTCGGTTTTCAATGACAGCGCCACCGATGCACAGTACAGCCTGCTTGTGATGCACCAGCTCATGCTGCCTTTTGCGTTCGGGGAATGGGACATACAGGAAGTTATCGATGCACTCCCCTTCAGGGTAGATGCTGTCCTGCTGGGGGACAACCATAAGCACGAGATCATCAAAGTGGGCGACGCCTGGGTAACGTACTGCGGCAGTACCGAGCGCAACAGCATTTCAGAGCTGGAGCCGCGTTCTTACAATATTGTATCTATCGGTGATGCAGGGGTGGACATAAGCAGGCGGATAATACCTACAAGGGACTTTGTCTTCATTCCTGTTCATCTTGAGGCTGATGCGGATGCCTATGCTGAGATATTTGCCGCCATAAAGGAGCATGATATAGAGGACAAGGTGGCCTTTGTCAACATATCGGGCGACCCGGGGGTCAAGGTCACATTCAGTGAGGTCGAGAAGTTCCTGCTTTCCCGAAAAGCCCTTGTACCCGGGATCAGGGACCTGCGCACAGGCGAGATATCCCTGGATGATGACAGAACGCCTGTTTCATTTGCTGACCCCGATGATGCGGTAAAGGAGGAGATCAGGAATATGAATCTCTCCGAAGGCGGGCTCATGGTCGATGAGATCATCAGGGATCCGGCAGTGGTAAAGACAAAGGTCGATGTCGAAGTTGAAAAACGGCTCGGGGAATTGATCAATAACATCGATTTCTCAGAGGATGCTGTCCTCCGGACCACTTCCATGGATGGTGTTACAGCTTCAGGTGAACAATACCATGAAGTGTCAACAGACCCTGGTGAGGCGGAAGCTTACAGTGATGTTGCAGAACGTACTGAGTTTCCTGATAAGGCCGACGCAGACCAGGTTTTTCCCCGGGAGGGGCCTGCGTCAGCAGGGGGTGGATCAGTTGCGCAGGAAAGGCCATTGCCCAGAACAGATGCCTCTGCGACAGAACGTACCGACAGATCGTCTGGAAATGACCGGACGGTTCATGGGAAAAGAAGCGAAAAGATCCTTTCTGATAAAAGCCAATCCCGGAAGGAGAAGGCCGATCACAAACCCAGGCAGTACAATCTTGGTGACTACCTATGATGATAAGAAGGCTTATGATCCGGAACATCAGGAGCTATGAAAGCCTGGACCTCTCTTTCAGGGAAGGTGTGACCGTGGTCTCAGGGGTTAACGGAAGCGGGAAGTCCAGTTTGCTTGAGGCCTGCTTTACCTGCCTTTTCGGAAGCAAGGCGCTGGATAAGGAATTCGTGTTATCGGATATTATACGCAAGGGTGCGACCAGAGCGTCCATTGTGCTTGAGTTCAAGCAGAATGACCACGATTACTATATTGAGCAGACCTTCAGGAACGACCCGGAAAAAGGCCGTGCTTCCAATACCGGTGCGATCCTTAAAAAAGATGGAGTGATCATATTCGACCAGGCGTCCCGCACCTATGAGGCTGTCAGGTCATTGTTGAATATGGACGAAGAAGCCTACAGGAACTGCGTATATATCAGGCAGGGTGAGATCGATGTGCTGATAAATTCAAAGCCCAGGGACCGGCAGAAGATGATCGATGACCTCCTGAGACTTGGCAGACTGGAAGAATACAGGGAGCGTGCCTCAAGTGCACGTGTTGGCGTGGGACGGCACCAGAGGGATATCGGGATGCGCATCAGGGAAGTGACGGCTGAGATGCAGGGGATCGAGGATTCCAGGCCTGCTGAACGGCTTGCAGAGTTGCGTTCCCGTTCTAAGGACCTTGGGGATTCCATTTCTTCACTTAATGAAAAAAGGGACCGTGCTCTGGCCCTCAAGGACGGGATTTCGAAAAAGATAGCCCAGTACAGGGACCTTGCAGATAAGAAAAGCTCGGTCCAGTCACAGATAAAAGAGCTCCTTGAGAAGAAAACCAGTGCCTATGGCCGGATCGGATCGCTGGAAAAGGATATAGCATCAAGGAAGGAGGCCCTTGATAAGACGGAAGGATCGGCCGAAGAGCTGCGTTCCAGGCTGGGTGTAACTGCTGATGATATTGATGCTGTGATCCTGGACCTTGACAGCAGGGAGCGCGTGGCGCGGGACAGGTTAAGTGGCATAAGCAGAGACATGGCCGTTCATGAAAAAGAGCTATCAGGGCTGTCCTCATCCCTTGAGGATAATAAGGAACAGGCCGGTATGCTGGAAAAGTCCCTGGGGCTGGCAGAAAAAAAGATAACTGCAGCTGAGGCTGAGATCCGAAGTATACAGGAACTGATCGAAGGGGCCAGGGCCAGATGGTCTGAAATACTCTCAACTATCGGAGACATGGGATTTACTCCGGAAAAACTGGAAAACATAGAAGAGATGTTCGACCTTGTCAATGAGCAGCTTAAGAAGCTCCACGGGAAAGAAATAGAGATATCGGTAAAGATCGTGGATCTTAAGGACAGGGTAAAAAAGTCGGCAGAGCTACTGGACATGGGTAAATGTCCTACATGTGGCCAGGACCTTCATGGCTCGGCCGTCGAAGAGACGACCCGGGAGGACTTGCTCAGAGAAAAGGAACTTGAGGGAGAGCTTTCTGAACTGAAAGCGAAACAGGAAGACCTGGAAGTAAAACTTGGCAGGGTGAAGGAAGCGAGGATGCACAAAATTGAGATCGAGAACATCACTCGCGAGATAAGCTCATTGAGCGATCGGATCCAAATCCAGGAAAAGCTGCTGGAAGAATACCGCTCCGGCATCCGGGATAACGAAAAAAAGAAAGAGGAGCTGATTTTACAGAAAGGGTTCCTTGAAGGTTCAATGAAAGAGCTTGAAAGTAAAATCTCCAGACTTGAGCAGGATGCCGGAGAGGCCCGCAAGGGGCATGAGGCATCTCTTGAACTGCTCAGGCTGGCAAGGGACCTGCGCAGGAATCTCCTTGAGATCGATAAGGGTGTGTCCGATATCAGTAAAATGGAGGAAACGATAAGCGGTATCCGTGAGATGATCTCTCTTTTCGATAGCCAGGCGGCTGATAAAAAGGCTTTTCTCAAAGATCTCGACGAACAGGCAGGTGAGCTTGATATTGCTGGACTTGAGTCCCGGCTGAGGGATTATGAGATCGCGTTAAAAAATATAAATTCTGAGATCGGAAAATTAAGCACTGAAAAGGAAGGATTGGCAAAACAGGCAGGAATGGTCGAGAGTGAGATGAAGCGGCTTGAGGACCTTCAAAAGATGCTTGATGTCCTGAATAACAAAGCTGGTTTCCTGGATATTGTTTACGGGGACGCTGAAGGGCTGGAGGCTATGTACATGCGGGTCCGTGCACAGCTGCGCTCGAACTACATAGGGGTCCTGGATGCTCTCATCAACGAGATCTTTGCTTTCATGTATTCTAATAATGCATATTCGCATATCCGGCTTGACCATGAATATAACCTCACCGTATTCGAAAAGGATGGCACTCCCCTTGAGCCCAGATTGTTGAGCGGCGGGGAGAGGGCCATATTCAACCTGGTACTCAGGTGTGCCATATATCGCCTTCTGTCACTCGGGATGTCGGGATCAGGGCTTCCGCCCCTTATCATGGATGAGCCTACGGTATTCCTGGACCGGGGGCATGTGCAGCAGCTTATCAGGCTGATAGATATGATGCGTGATATTGGCGTGGGGCAGATCCTGGTAGTATCGCATGACGAGTCACTGATCGATTCTGCGGACCATGTTTTCATGGTGGAGAAGGATCCGATCTCCAATAGTTCATCGATCTATGCCGGATAGGTCAGGTGCATGACAGGTCCTTTGTCCAATAAAAGCGTGTATTTATCAGAAAATTGACAATTACAACCATAAATTATATTATACTTTTATCCATATATTAAAGCAGGATTTTTGAAACATTTAATGAGGGACTGAATGGATTTGCGAGGAATTTCATGGATTCTGAAAACAGAGATTTTATCATTGAGCGGCTCGAGCGCCAGCTAAAGGAAAAAGAGGCGGAGATCGGGGATATAAAATCCACTCTCCACGACTCGATCCTCCGGGAGATCAGGAGCGATCTGAAAAGTGACCTGGATATCAATAACCGTATAGTTCAGCTTGAACAGAAGGTACAGGCGCTGACAAGCAATCTGAACGGGATAATGGATGAGCTACTTGACCAGAAATCCATGATCCGTTCCCTTGGGGAACTTTCCGTGTCCAGACACAGGAAGGAGGAAGCCATCCCTGAAGAAGTGAAGCCTGCTACGGAGAAGTCCGTGGTAAATGCAGAACCCCGCCTCTACAGGCCTGAACATGAACCTGTGGATCCCGGACATAAGCCTGAACTGGTTGGGCAGCAGAGTTCCCCCAGAACTCCGGTGATAACTGCGCCGGTCAAGCCGTATGCTCCGCCGGAAATGCCTTCCTCTGTCAGCAGGGCCGGCTCTAAAGTGTCCATAAGGTCAAATGGCGGGCCTGAAAATCCACACCGCATCTCTTCCGCAGGACAACCTGTAAATGCACGTTTCAATATTCGCGATGTGACCCCCGCACCTCAGTCAGAGGTCCGGGAGCCTGAGCCTACCACCGAGTACATAGTTGCCGAGACCGATGATGAGAGGAAGATGCGCAACCGTTCCCAGGGGCGTCATGAGGCCTGTGACTACATAGTTGCCGAAGAACAAAGTGCACGCAGGCAGACTGAAACGGATTACGAGACCGTTGAAGCGCGTGAAGATGAAGATGCGGTAATAACTATAACCCGCAGAAAATGATCCTTTTGACGGACCTTTCTTAGGATCAGGCCTTTAATAAAAAGGGGATTCGCGTGCATATAAAGGAAATTGAGTTTATAAACTTCAAATCCTTTGGTAAAAAGGTAAAGATCCCGTTCTTTGAAGGTTTTACCACCATCTCCGGACCCAATGGCAGCGGCAAGTCCAATATAATAGATGGTGTCCTTTTCGTGCTTGGTCTTTCAAGCTCCCGGACCATGAGGGCTGAAAAGCTCACAGACCTTATCTACAATGGGGATAGCTCCAAAAAACCGGATTTTGCCCAGGTCACCATCAGGTTCGATAACATGGACCGCAAGATGCCCGTTGCAAGCGATGAGATCTCCATTACCCGGAAGATACGTGAGACAGACACTGGTTATTACAGCTATTTCTATTTCAACGGCAAGGCTGTGAGCCTCACGGATATACACAATCACCTGGCAAAGGCAGGGGTCACCCCTGAGGGCTATAATGTCGTGATGCAGGGTGATGTCACACGTATCATCAATATGACGGCGGTTGAAAGACGTAAGGTCATAGATGAGATCGCCGGTGTCGCGGAGTTCGATAATAAGAAGGATCGGGCACTCAGCGAGCTTGAGATCGTGCGTGAAAGGGTCGAGAGGGTGGATATAATCATCGAAGAGGTCGGCCAGCAGCTGGAAAAGCTCAAGGCGGAACGTGACCAGGCACTCAAGTACCAGTCTCTCAGGGAAGATAAGATGAAGTTCGAGGGATTTGTGCTCCTTGCAAAGCTCAGGGACGCAAAGATCGAGCTTGGCTCTGTGGAAACCGATATCAAGTCAAAAAAAGAGGTGCTTGCCAGGCTTGAACAGGCACTAGGAGAGCGCCGGAAAAAGGTCGAAGAGCTCGAGAACGCCCTGGAAGAGCTGACATCCACCATCCACAGGATGGGAGAGGACGAGCAGATCCGGATCAAGAAGGACATCGAGGGGATCAGGGGGGAGATGTCCCGCTGCAATGACAGTATCGAGCTTGCAGATAATGAGATGGAGGATATTGAATCCAGAAGAAGGAAGACCTTTGTGGAGATCGATGAGATCAAAGGCAAGCTTGAGGAGCTGGATTCTAAAATATCCGAGGAATCCATGCGCAAGGATGGCATTCTTGCCGAGATGTCCGAGTGCAGGACCGAAAGGATGATCCTGCAGAGCAGGATAGCCGATGTAGATGCTGAATTTGCGGAGACCAGGGACGAGATCTCCCGGCTGAGGTCAGGGCTTGAAATTGCAAAGGACGAGAAGAACGAGCTGATGCGCCAGGAGGACAGGCTGCTTGATGCTCTCAGGAGAAAGTCTGCTGAAGTAAGGGATATCGAAAGCGAGATCGAGGATGCAAGGTCCAAGGCCCGGTCCTCTGACAGTGATACGCTTTCTGTAAAATATGATATCGAAAAACTCAATGAGAAGATCGATACCCTGACAAGGGACATTGATGACCTTGAGAGCAACCGTTCCCAGATACAGTCTGTTATCAGGGACCTTGAAGATGAATTGCGTACCTACGAAAAGGATTATGCACGCCTGGAAATGCGTGTGAGGGCTTCCGAGGACCACAGTAATTATTCCAGGGCCGTTGAAATGGTCATGAATGAGAAAAAGCATCATGGACTGCCTGGTATCTACGGAACGATCGCCGAGCTTGGAAGTGTGGACCAGAAGTATTCCACAGCCCTTGAGACAGCTGCGGGGGGGAAGATGCAGGCCATCGTTGTGGAAAATGATGAGGATGGTGCCCGTGCGATCGATTTCCTTAAGCGCAGTGAGGGTGGAAGGGCAACATTTTTGCCCATGAACAAGATGGACCAACGCAGGCCGTATAAGGACCTATCGAACAGGGAAGGGGTGATAGGCTATGCTCTTGACCTCATTGACTTTGACCCTAAATTCGAACCTGCCTTCTGGTATGTTTTCAGGGACACACTGATCGTTGACACCATGACCAATGCCCGGCGCCTGATGGGTGGCCTGCGGATGGTGACCCTTGAAGGAGATGTCGTCGAGAAGAGCGGTGCCATGGTGGGAGGTTCCAGACAGCGTTCAGGCGGGCTTTCATTCGCATCTTCAGAGAAGGATAAGCTTGCAAAACTTGCTGAAAAGATCACTGAATACGATTCAAGGCGAAACACCGCAATCAAGAAACTCGACCAGATCGAGGGCCATATAGCACAGGTCAATCGCGAGATCCATGAGCATGACAAGGAGATCTCTAAAAAGGAGATGTTCATCGAGGAGATCGCCGGACGGGGTGAACGTCTCTCCCAGCTCATCGGATCAAAGAACGCCGAACTTCTTGATATCGAGGGATCCCGTAAGCAGTTAAGAGAAGAGATGGAAACCGTTGTCTCCCAGAAAGAGGAAAAGGGCAGGCTTGTGGAATCCCTGGAGGAGGAGATCTCAAAGCTCGAAGAGAAACTTGCAGGCTCCGAGGTTCCCGGGCTCAGCCGTCAGGCAGAGCAGCTTGACGAGGAGATAAGGCGTCTTGATGGCAGGTTAAGGGATATCGAATCCGATCTTAATGCATTGAAGCTTGACAGGGATTATGCGGCTTCGAAGATAGAGGAGAACCGCGAGCTCATCAGGACCATGGATGAGAAGAAGTCCACTCATAAGGAGCGTGTCAGGCAGCTCAATGAGAGGATCACAGAGCTTGAGGGGGCGCTCCGGGAGAATCAGCAGCGTGAGAACGAGCTTGCAGAGGAGTTGAAGGAGCTTCAGGAAGAACGTGCCAGCCTGCATGATGAACATATCTCTGTGAAGAAGCAGTTTGATGAGGCCAGGTCCAGGTTTGATGAGTCCAGCCGCCAGAAAGTGGCGCTGGATGCCACCCGGGCCGCACTTGAAGAAGAGGTTCAGGAACTTGGCAAAGAGCTTTTAAGACGTGGCATCGAGGAGAACGAAGAGGTTCCGAACTATGAGACCGTGCGCACAAGGATCGCTTCCATTGAAAAGGCAATGGAGAAACTCGAGCCTGTGAACATGCGTGCCATTGATGAGTATGCCGGGGTGGAGCTGAGGCTCAATGAGCTTGTAACAAGACGTGACACCCTTTCTTCGGAAAGGGAACAGATCCTGGAAAGGATCAGGCAGTACGAGGATCTCAAGAAGGACACCTTCATGACCGCATTCCACGGTATCAACGAGGCTTTCAGGGAGATATTCAACGAGCTTTCCGATGGTATGGGGGAGCTTGTGCTTGATAATTATGAAGATCCCTTTGCAGGCGGACTGACACTCAAAGCCCAGCCCAGGGAAAAGACGCTCCAGAGACTTGAGGCAATGTCGGGAGGCGAGAAGAGTCTTACAGCCCTTTCCTTTGTCTTTGCCATCCAGCAATACCGTCCCGCTCCTTTCTATGCCTTTGATGAGATAGATATGTTCCTGGACGGTGCCAATGCGGGAAGGGTTGCCCAGCGTGTGAAAAAGGCGGTCAGTAATGCACAGTTCATAGTGGTCTCCCTGAGAAAGCCAATGATCGAGGCTGCAGAGAGGACCATTGGGGTCGCCATGCAGGAAAATAACATAACAAGTATCACAGGGGTGAAATTGCGTTGAGCGAGCTCATTGAGGATATGGATATTGGCCAGTCCATGGAGGTGGTCCCTTTGATTGAAGTCCCTCTTCCTGTTACCATCGATCCGGGTTTCATGGAGACTCTCCGGGGACTGGGCGTGGACGAATCGCTGCTCAAGTTCTCTGATGATGTGCTCAATGAGCCTGTTGAGATACTCATGAACCTTGCAAAGAACGGGGATATCAATCCCTGGGACATCGATATCGTAAATGTGACAGACATGTTCCTTGAGCGTATAGAGCAGATGCAGATGATGGATCTCAGGATCTCCGGCAGGACCCTGCTATATGCATCGATCCTGCTGCGTATGAAATCCACAGGTATTATGGAGGAGGAAGAGGAGGAAGATTACCCCGACATGTCCGGGGATGAACTGGACTTCTATGATGTCGAGGAATATCCTGTTCCCAGGCTCCCGATAAGGCGCCGGGCCACGCGTCCGGTGACCCTGCAGGAACTGATCCTCGAACTCCAGAAAGCAGAAAAGGTTGAAACCCGACGGAAGGACCGCAAGGTACGCCGCAGGCTTGAAGAGGGATCTGCGGTCACTACAGATGAGGTGCTGGGTATAGCCCACGAGGAGGACATACTTGGACGTGTAAAGTCCCTTGGTGAGCGGCTGAAGAACGACCTTGCAGAAAAGGAGTTCGTAATACTTTCCGATCTTCTTGGCGATAATCGCTCCGAGAACATAATGACCTATGTATCACTTCTTTTCCTTGCCACAGAAAAGAAGGTGTGGCTGACACAGAACGAAATGTTTGGTGAACTATATGTGTATCCGTCCGATAATATGCGGGACACTGCCTGAAAAATGAAGTGACGATCATGAGCGACAGGGATACAATTGAGGCGGCTCTGTTTGCCGCAGGATCGGCACTGGATATTCTTACCCTGTCAAAACTCGTTGGCAAGTCCAAAAAGCAGATATCCCCTGTTATTGAAAAGCTTGTCAGTGAATACAGGGGCCGTGAAAGCGGTATTGAGATACTGGACCTTGGCGGGCGCTATGTTATGCAGGTCAAGCATGAATATGCCGAGCTTGTGCGGCCGCTTGCACCAAAGGAACTGAGCGCCCCCATGCTTCGCACCCTTTCGATGATAGCTTACCATCAGCCTCTTGTCCAGTCCGAGCTCATCGACATGAGAGGCAACTCGGCCTATGACCATATACGTGAACTTAAGGAAAGGGGTCTTGTGGAGGCAGTGCCCCACGGAAGGACCAGGCTGCTTCGCACAACACCTCTTTTTGCCGACTACTTCGGTCTCGAGTCCAATGATCCCGAGCTTGTCAAAAAGAAGATCGTTGAACTATCAAGGGTCCAGAGTGGTCAGAGCGGTCTTAATAAATGGCTTGGGCGCAGGTTCATAGGTGTGACACCTATGTATGAATCACTTATGGATATGTGTGGCATCAGGGAGTACAAGGTCATCAATGCCTACGAGCCTGCTGAAGAGGAGCTTGAAGAACTGACAGATGTCTATAAGCTTGTGATTTCCAGAGGATACACAGAGCAGGTCAGCAGGCATTACGATGGTGAGATCATTGAAGTTGGCTCTACTACCTTTGATGACCTCATTGAAGCTGTCCGTTCTCTGGAAAATGTTGCCGATCAGGAGAGATCACAGGAGAGTATAAAACTTATAGGGGACCTTAAGGAGAGGTACGCCTCCAGAGCCCTTGTGTTCAGCAAAAAAGTAAAACCTGCAACCGATATGGTTGCCCGTATCGTAAGCGATCTGCGTCTGGGGGTGTCTGCTGATGGTATTGTCATAGCTCCGGATTATGGCCTTTCCGGGGAAGGTCTGGATGTGAGTGAAGGGGCGAATATACTGGTGCCAACACATCGCAGTTTTAAAGGGAACCTGGTGGAGAGGGTATGCAACAAGTATGATGCTGTGATAGGCGGCATGAAGGAATTTGAAAACTGATCGTTGCTATTATCATCCTCTGTAACTTGTGTTTGTAAACTGTACAATGCATTCATTTAAAAAAGATATATAAATAAAGGGGTACATGTTTATATATTGAATTGCTGAATATAACTCTGCTTTAAATATGAGGATATACCATGTCAGATTATAACATCAAGATTGAAAATGTAGTAGCATCTACTAAACTTGCAGAGGAGTTCGATCTTACCAGGATAGAGGCAGAATTCGAGGGCGCCGAATATAACAAGCAGAAGTTTCCCGGACTTGTCTACAGGGTTTCCGATCCCAAGGCTGCATTTTTGGTCTTCACATCTGGTAAAGTGGTATGCACAGGGGCAAAGAACGTCGATGATGTCCACACCGTCATAGGCAATATGGCAAAGAAGCTCAATAATATAGGTATCAAGACCATAGACGACCCTGAGATCACTGTACAGAACATCGTGGCCTCCGCCGACCTTCGGGCAGTACTTAACCTGAATGCCATTGCAATAGGTCTTGGTCTTGAGAACATCGAATACGAACCCGAACAGTTCCCGGGGCTTGTTTACCGCATTGATGACCCCAAGGTGGTAGTGCTCATTTTCAGCTCGGGCAAACTGGTTGTTACAGGCGGCAAATCACCTGAGAACTGTGAACAGGGAGTTGAGGTTGTAAGGCAGCAGCTCGACAGCATGGGTCTGCTTTAAAACGGATAAGTGTGAGTTCTTTGTCAAACGAAGATGTCTGTGTCCTGATACCGGCGTTGAACGAAGAAGCCACCATCGGGAAGGTCATAAGGGATTTTCGTTCCGAGGGCTTCGACAATATACTCGTTATTGATGGTCACAGCACAGACCGCACCCCCGAGATAGCTGAAAGTGAAGGCGCAAGGGTCGTTGTCCAGAGTGGTAAGGGTAAGGGCCAGGCCATTCAGGAAGCCTTTGAGATCATTGATAGTGACTATGTTGTCATGGTCGATGGGGATGGCACAAACCTTGCAAAGGATGTCCATGCTGTCCTTGCTCCAGTGCTAGATGGTACGGCTGACCATGTAATGGGCAACAGGTTGGTTGGCTATGAGGAAGGGGCATTTACCAGGCTCAATCTCATTGGTAATAAGCTGATCAACAAGATGTTCGGAATGGCATATGGTGTATGGCTCGATGATATCCTCACAGGCTACAGGGCCTTTAACAAAAAGGCTTTCAAATCCTTTGAACTGAAAAAACTGGGATTCGAGGTGGAATCCGAGATCACGATCGAGAGTGTTAAGAAGGATCTGCGCATCAGGGAAGTTCCGACAACATACCTTGCACGACATTCTGAAGGTGCAACCAAGCTGAATCCTCTCAAGGATGGTTGGAGGATCGGTTCTACTATCTACAAGATGGCTAAATTGCATAATCCCATGTTCTATTTCGGATTGATAGGCGGCCTTTTCATCCTGGCAGGCCTGGTCACAGGTTTTTTCGTTGTTTCTGAATGGCTGCAGGGTGTCACCCGCATACCTCTCACCGTACTTACGGCCCTTCTCATAATTGCCGGTTTCCAGATGTTCGTTTTTGGGATGCTGAGCGATCTGGTGGTCACTCTTCACAGGGAAAACATGCGTATTCTGAGGAAGATGTACGATAATAGGAAGTAATCATCTCCTGGTTTATTTATCTGTTCTTTGAGGACCATTTTAGGGGTAAATCAAGTTTTGATTTTCATTAATAAAATCAAGTGCGTTTGTTTTAAAGTTCAATTAATTTGCCATATCTTGTATATCTTTTCACTATAATCTTTTTTGCTACCGTTTTTTACAGCAAAATAGGATTATTGTCGATATTCCGTCTTGGTGTCCGTTTGTTGATAAAGTAAACTTGACTTTATCTAAAGCTTATTTTTTGACAAGCCTTATATAAGATCTGATTCTTTTAAGGTACATCAAACTCTGAGGTATAAACAATGACAATAGTAACAGATGCAAAAAACGGTAAGATCACAGAAGAGATGAAGATCGTCGCTGAAATAGAAGGCAAAGACCCGGAATTTATCAGGCGTGGGATTGCATCAGGAAGGATCGTTATCCCGATGACCCCATACAGGGACATCAAGCTCTGCGGTATTGGTGAGGGTCTTAAGACCAAGGTCAACGCATCCGTTGGTGCATCATCGGATATCGTCGATGCAGATGCAGAGGTAGCAAAGGCAAAAGCAGCAGAGGAAGCAGGCGCAGACACACTCATGGAACTCGGTACCGGCGGAGACTTCCTTGAAATGAGGAAAAAGGTATGTGACGCCGTCTCTCTTTCGGTGGGTTCTGTGCCACTCTACCAGGCATTCATTACAGCAGCAAGAAGGGACGGTTCAATTGTCCACATGACAGAGGATGATCTCTGGAAGGCAACCGAGGATCAGGCAAAGCTGGGTACGAACTTCATGGCCATCCACACTGGTGTCAACAACATCGTCCTTGACAGGTTGAAGGCACATGGCAGATACGGTGGTCTGTGTTCACGTGGTGGTGCATTCATGAGCACCTGGATGCTCCACAACGAGAAAGAGAACCCACTGTACGAAGACTTCGACTATCTCTGTGAGATCCTCAAGGAACACGAGGTAACCCTTTCCACAGGAAACGGAATGCGTGCAGGTGCCATTCACGATGCAACCGACAGAGCTCAGATCCAGGAACTCATCATCAACTCCGAATGCGCGCAGAAAGCACACGATAAATATGACCTGCAGGTCATTGTCGAGGGTCCTGGCCACGTACCTCTTGATGAGGTAGAGACAAATGTCAAGGTCATGAAAGCAATGAGCGATGGGAAGCCATTCTATATGCTCGGTCCTCTCGTGACAGACATCGGTGCAGGCCGCGACCATATCGTAACAGCTATCGGTGCAGCAGTATCTGCAGCAGCAGGCTGTGACTTCCTCTGTTATGTAACACCGGCAGAACACCTTGCACTTCCAAACCTTGAAGACGTGATTGAAGGCGTCAAGACATCAAAGATCGCAGCGCACGTCGGTGACATGGTCAAGTACAAGGAAAGCCGTGATGTTGACCTTGCAATGGGCAGGGCACGCGCAAGGCTCGACTGGAAGGAGATGTACAGGCTGGCGCTCGATCCGGTACTGGCAAAAGAGATCAGGAGCAGCAGGTCACCTGAGGACGAAGATGCATGTACGATGTGCGGTAACTTCTGCGCACTCAAGATAGTAAACCAGAACTACGACCTTTGCAAGTAATGCCTCAGGCATTACTTCTAACTTTCTCTAACTTTCTTTAATTTCACCATGTTCTTCTTTTCCATCAGGTGAACCGTTTTTGAGGCTAATACCCCTTTTATAGGATCATGCATATCCCCTTTTATGGCAATTGTAACCCTTACAACGGATTTTGGCTCCCTCTATCCCGCCGCAATGAAGGGAGTGATCCTGACAGTCGATCCTCATGCCCACATAGTGGACATCACGCACAGCATCCCACATGCTGACATCAGGGCCGGGGCGTTTGCGTTATACTCCGTGGTACCCTGTTTTCCCGAAGGGGCTGTGCATGTGGCAGTGGTTGATCCGGGTGTGGGAACGCCGCGCAAATCGATAGTCATATCATCAGGTGGTCAGTTCTTTGTGGGTCCGGACAATGGCCTGATGGTTCCGGCAGCATTGAGACTCGGGGACATGCAGGTTTACAGGATCACTAACATGGAGTTACTGGATAAGGTTTCTGCCACTTTTCATGGCAGGGACGTGTTCTCCAGGATCGGTGCTTATCTTTCCTTAGGTATGCAGCCGGAGGATGTGGGTGAAAAGACCGGGGATTACGTGCACCTGGATCTTGGAAAAGTCGAGCTTACAGAAAATTCCATCTCAGGTGAAATTATCTATATAGATGATTTCGGTAATGTCATTACCAATATAGCCGGGGATGTAGTGCTGGATAGAGTGCAATTTGGCAAGACGGTAATGGTATGCGGTGCTGATGTACCGTTCATGCAGACATATGGTCTTGTAGACAAAGGGATGCTGCTGGCACTTATAGGAAGTCACGGCTTTTTCGAGATAGCTATGAACCAGGGGAGTGCGGCATCAAGCCTTGGAGTCAAAAACGGGGACATGCTCAATATCCGGTTCTGCTGATCCCTGCCTACATCCATTCGTAATGTCTCATAACTTCCAGGTTGAAGTTGTATAGCAGGCTGTTCTCAACGTATCCAAAGAAAAGGCATTTCTTGCAGCTTTCTGACATATTCTTCCTTTTTTCCACTGTAGCTTCCCAGACATTTGCAACCCCGTCCCGCACATGCCCGATGGGTTCTCTGTGGACCCGGCAGTTCTCAATGCTTCCGTCAGCAGCAACGTCCAGTATGATGTCGCTGGCATGACAGGTATAATCCGTTCTGAGGTCCCGTACCATTTTCAGGTATGTGAAGGAATTGATGACGGGGTAACCTTCCGTTTTCATTGAGATTATCCTGTCAACGACCCTGCGGTATTTTCCAGTATCCCTTATCCCCATGCTTTCCCAGATGTCTTTGTCTATTCCCCTGAACTCGTACATGGGTTCGAATGAGATCTTTACATCCAGTTCTTTTGCAAGATGGATGAGTTCCTCAATGTCATCAAGGTTCTTCCCGCTGATCACACAGTTCATAAGCAGGGGATTCTCCATTTTTTCCTTTGCCTTCAATATGCCCGGCAATATCCTGTCAAATTCCACTCCCCGTATCTCCCTGTAGCTGGATGTGCCGTCCACGGACACAGACAGGTAATCCAGATCCTCTAGCTCATCAATCCTTTTTTCCAGCAGGAGCCCGTTGGTTATCAGTGATGTGATCATCCCCAGGCCTTTGGCATGTGCCAGTATATCCGGGAGTTCTTCCCTGAGCAGGGGCTCGACGGTCCAGGCGTTGTAGGCCAGTATGCCAAATGTCCTTGCTTCGTCAAGGAGGCTGAATATCTCCTCAAGTCCCATCTGTGGGCCGCTCTCTTTCCAGTATTCGCAGAAACTGCATTTCATATTGCATCTGGAGTTGATGGCATGGGAAAGCACGAAAGGCCTTTTTTTAACCCGCATCTGCCAGAGGGCCTTTGCGGCGATAACAGGTGAGAATGTGGTCATATCCATTTTTCCGGAATTAGTTTCTCTTCATTTTTAAAACCATGCATAGAGTAAAAAGCATTTGTTCATCATCCTTAATTTATTTTACTTAAAGGGAAAGTTCAGCTGTCTTTTGTGGGGCGGCCCGGATCCTGACAGAATCATTGATGGCAGGAAAGGACATAGACATTTGCATGTTCATGAACACACTCATAAACAGATATCTGTGATAGATTCTTACAGCCATATCGCACGAATGAATATAAATAGTGTGATGAGAACCTATATCTACTCACAGACCAAACAATAGGACGATGTTCAAAAAAACCCGCAGGTATATTGCGATTTTCCGCGTTTTTTTAAAATACGATCTTTTCAGTCTGTTATATACTGAAGTCAATAATTATTACATATCCAGCAAACGCAATCCCTGTGTACTGGATGTTAAGAACAGAAAGAATGCAGAAAACCTGAAGATGGCCCTTGAAGAGCTTGGTCCGACCTTTGTCAAGCTCGGCCAGATCCTTAGTAAAAGGCCCGACATCGTCCCTCCGGTATATGTTGAAGAACTATCTGATCTTCAGGCCAACGTCAGATCTATCGGCTTTGAATCGATGAAAGTTGCCTTTGAGGGTTTTCAATGTCGTCTGGATGACCCGGTTCAGCAGGGCAGCGACTTTGATGTCCTGGATGTTTTCGACCAGTTCAACACGACTCCCATAGCCTCGGCTTCAATTGCACAGGTATATGAGGCGGTGCTCAACGGTAAGAAGGTAGCTGTGAAGATAACACGTCCTGGTCTCATTGATACTATAAATCTCGACCTCGATATACTCGACGACATGAAGCCCCTTATTGTGAGGGTGCTGGGACTGGGTAGTAATTTTGATATCGATGCCTTCCTGTTCGAGTTCAGGGATCTTCTGAACCGGGAGCTCGATCTCAGGAACGAGGCAAGGAACATCAAGCGTTTCAGGGACAATTTCAAGGATGTGAGGGAGGTTCATGTCCCTGCAGTCCATGGCGAGTATTCCAACGAGAATGTCCTGATAATGGATTACATGGAAGGTTTTCCTGTCAGGAAGTTTTCACAGATCCCCATGGAAAAAAGGAAATGGTATGCAAAGATCATCAGCCAGAGCTATCTCAAGCAGGTCTACGTGGATGGTTTCTATCATGCAGACCCGCATAGTTCCAATATCCTCATTCAGGAAGACGGTATTGCCTACATAGATTTTGGTGCAGTGGGTACCCTTGATGATGAACTGCGTCGCAATATGCTGAATCTTTTCTATGGTATCTATAAGAAAAAGGTGGATATCGTCTTTGAGGCATTCCTGAAGATATCCGGAGTATACAAGGAGGATATCGATGTGCGTCGTTTTAAGATAGATATCGATGATATCATCTCAAAGCAGAATTATTCCGTGGGTGAGAGACAGAGCGATAACTATGCAACGCTGGGTCTTAAGTACAATCTCTCACTTCCCAGTGAATTCTCTACACTGGAAAGAGCATTGATACTCATCGAAGCCAATTGTTTTGAGCTTGATCCTAAGTTCAACCTGCTGGAAAATGCCAGAGAGGTCATCACCCAGGTATTCCTTAAACGCTATTCCCCCTTCGAGGCTGTTGAGTACCTTCAGCTTGAAGGGGACCGCTATCTTGAGATCGTGAAAAACCTGCCACAGGGTGTAAATGACGTGATCGAGACCATCAGGGGTTACAGGATCGAGAGGTTTGAGCAGAAGAGCCGGGAGATCAAACGCTATCGCATGGCTGATACAGTCCTGAAATATATTTTCCTGCTGTCAATACTGCTCTGCTCGGCATACTTTGCTGTAAATGGCGGAGGATATCTGCCAACGCTGGGCGCCATCGGATTCAGCGGAGCCATTATCCTTTTCGGTATGATGTCCTTCAGGAAAGCATAGACATACCTATTGCATGTGCCCGGGGAGCATGCCCCGAAACCTGCATCCAGATATTCAGGGGTTTTAAATCAATTTATATACACAGACTTAAGTAATTACGTATAATTTTGCCAGTTGTTCATTAGGTTTTGCCCGTTCTTCAAATTTGTTGCTTATTATTATGAACAAGTTCTCCAAACCCGGGAAATATCGATTATGAGTACATAGTTTTCGAGTAAGCTTCCAGGCCCTTTCAATTGGATTCAGATCCGGACTATACGGCGGTAAAAAAGAAGCTGTATCTCGTTTTTATGTTCCTCTAACCACGGATTAAGCAGTTTTGCGTGGTGATAACGACTATTATCAAGAACAAGGAGTAACACTTTTCCATCCTGCCTATAGAGTATCACTTCTTCAATAAACTCTTTGAAAGTGATTGCATTGAATACATCTGAAAACTGGCACAC
>JAFGCK010000002.1 GCA_016932675.1 Methanosarcinaceae archaeon
AGCCCATGCCGACCTGAATGAGATCAGATCAGTAGAGGCTTAGCAGATCTGAGATGATTTATGAAAAAATGGGCTTTGTAGAAATCCTCGATATTCTAGCAAATACAAAGTTAGCAATAATTCAATATGTATGGCCAGATATTGAACAAATCTTCCATTTTAGCCTTATTGATGCTTATTTAGATAGGTTTTCTACAGAGCCGCCATTTCATGAACAACTATATACTCCAGGCATGCCCGTGGTTTCTTGGCAAGTTCTGTGCTGAGCAGGAGATTACGCGCATTGTGATTACAACTCCCCCACTTTGTTTTCATGCGCCTTACAAACAACCTTTCAACCTTCATACCGATTCTGGGTATCGGGTGACACAGGTGACCCTGCCATCGCCCGGTTAAGGGATCCTGCCGGCAATATCCTTTCCGTGATAGAAGATAAGCATTGGGCCTCCTGCACATGCTCAAGATCTAAATCGCTCATTTTTTGAACCAAGGTACTCAACAAACCACTCGCCTGCCAGCCTTGCCACTTCTTCCAGTGTGCCTGGCTCCTCGAAAAGATGAGTGGCACCGTTGACAAGTTTCATCTCCTTTACCGAGTTAAGTCTTTCTAGGGCCCATTCGTTCATGTCTATCACAGGTCTATCCCTGCTACCAACTATCAGCAATGTAGGTGCCTTAACAGTTCCCAGTGCCCCGTCAGCTAGATCGGGCCTGCCACCCCTGGATACCACTGCATGGATCTGTTCGACCTTCTCACTTGCAGCAATAAGTGCAGCTGCTGCACCTGTACTTGCACCAAAATACCCGACTTTCAGGTCGGATGTGGCAGGACTCATGGTAACCCAGTCCGTGGCAGCAACAAGACGTTGGGCAAGCAGTTCGATATTGAAGCGGAAACGGGCTGTAAGACGGTCTATCTCATCCTCCTCAGCTGTCAGCAGGTCGAACAGCAATGTGGCAAGCCCCTGCCCCTGAAGGTATCTGGCCACGAATCTGTTCCTCGGGCTGAATCTGCTGCTACCGCTACCGTGTGCGAAAATGACTATGCCCTCCGCACCATCCGGGATGTCCAGGTTCCCTTTAAGAGATACGGAGTCAAGGGCTATGGTCACTTCATTCTCTTCCCTGTCGACCATTTCACCGCCTCCTCGAAGAAGTACCCGATTTTCGTATTTGTTCGGCCTGTTTTAGCAGGTCACATACTTCTTTGTCACTTGTCTGGGTAAAGTTCGCGTACCATGCACCAACCCCGTAGAACGGTTCGGGTGTCGTCAGGCAGACTGTTCTGTCCACATCAGTCTCAAACTCCTCGCAGGCTTCCCTGGATGCAGTGGGAACCGCCACTATTATCCTCTCTGGATCCTGCGTCCTGAGGGCCTGAACCGCCGCTTTCATGGTGGCACCAGTGGCAAGTCCGTCATCAATGAGAATGGCTGTCCTGCCTGTAACATCCAGCTCTGGCTTGCCCTTCCGGTACAGCTCTTCCCTTCTCTCAAGTTCCTCCCGTTCTGCCTCAACAACCGACTCGATAGCAGTTCCGCTTATCTGAAAGGAGTCCACCACCCCCATATTCATGACCTTTATGCCTCCGCTGGCAATGGCTCCCATGGCAAGTTCCTCATAGCCAGGGACTCCCAGTTTCCTTACAATGAATACATCAAGTTCCACACCAAGTTCTTTAGCCACTTCAAAGGCCACTGGGACACCACCCCTTGGAAGCGCAAGTAAAATAACATCCTCACGTCCGGAATATTCAGAAAGCTCCTCTGCAAGCTTCCTGCCGGCATCTGTTCTATCCTTAAAGACTACCATGTACTACCACTACCCACTCCATATTGTAGTTTCTAAGACCTAGTATTTTACTGATTTGCTTAGAGCAGGAAAAGACACTATCAGTTGATGTCACTATCCAGTCTCTCACAAAAACGATGGCAATGATCTATGTCTGATATACCAATGTTTACTCTGGAGTAAGTCTTGTCCCTGTTCAAATCCCTGAAGGGAGCGAAATAGAGACAATTTTAAAGTATTTATCAGTATAAATCATAAGCTGAACAAAGAAATCGAAGCAACAAAAGAGTTTGCACTGTCATTTTTTAAGAACATAAAGAAGATAGAAGAAATACGAGAGATGATGATGGACCCGAGGGTGTGGTCGGATGCTAGCGCTTATGGTGCGATTATTATTGGATTCATTGCACAACTCTTCATATCGCTGATGCGATATGAGTTCAATGAACTCAAGCATAAGTCCACAAAATTCATAAAAAACACACATGATATTCTTTGAATATCAGGCACAAACAATGAAAGTGCTCTCTAGGAAACTTTTTTCTTTTTCCAAATCTACGATTGTTTGAGCGGTACAGGTTGTACCTATTCGGGCTCTTCGAAGCCGTGCAAAAACTAACCAGTGAATTGCCATCGAAGGTTTAAATGTGACTTTGATCACGTATGGCAAATAGCCTTCTAGGCAATTCCACTGCTCACAAAACTGTGAGGTGATATATACTTGATATTACCTATAAACAAAGCTTGTGGTTTAGATATACACAAACATTTTATGGTAGCCACCATTCATTCCAGAACCGGCGAAAAAGAGCAGAAACGATTTGATAGGGACGATGAAGGCATTTTAGCCCTCAGATCGTGGGTAATAGAAGAACAATGCAATGTTGTTGCTTGTGAATCTACAAGTGATTTTTGGGTTCCGATCTATGACACATTGATCAATTATGTACCTGTGATCGTTGGAAATGCACGTGATATGAAAGCATTCACTCATAAGAAAACAGATAAGGTAGATTCTGAGTTCATTGCTCAGCTAGCCTTAAATGATATGATAAGGCCTTCAAGGATTTCTCTCCGGAACATCGTCAATTCAGATCAATGGTTCGTCTTCGCTTCAAACTTGTGCAAAAGAGAACGGATATAAAGAATGAGACAATTTCCATTCTTTCATCTCAGATGTTACATCTCAACGATGTTCTGACAGATATTTTTGGTAAGAATGGCAGAATGATCCGGCTCTGCATGGTTCATAACCACATAGTCAATATCATCAAGCTCACTTAACTGTTCTATCTTGTCCTTCAGTTCCCTTTCAAGTCCGGGATTCACAGTATCAATGAGTGCAGTTTTCCGGGTTCCCTTAACCAGAAAGGCATTATAGCTGGTTCCCTGGGGAAGAGGAATGAGAGAATCAAAAAGACGTCGGTTCCAGTCCTTTATCCCAACCCAGAACACATTGTCAGATAATTCAGGTAAAGCATACTTGTTCATATTGGCCACCTGTTGGAATTTTACATCATTATAGTGGCAAAACTGGAACAGATTTATGCTTTTTCGTCCTCATGGATCTTTTTTTGATTTTTAAGCTTGATAGCATTCCTGCGATCCTCACTCATCTGTGAAAGGTCCTGCCCAAGCAGACCGAAAGCATCGGACCTGCACTGGCGGCAATGCCTCATCTGCAGGACATATGGCTCACACATATCCTGCACAGCCTTGCGTTCTGCCGGCGTTGGTGGCGTCATGTGTGCAAACTTTGCCTGGCAGATGAGCGGCATCACATTCATGATGTAGACACCAAGCTCATTGATCTTCTTTGCGACCTCAATTATATGCTTATCGTTGATGCCTGGGACAAGCACAGTATTGATCTTGACAGCGATTCCTGCCTCAACTGCAAGCCTGATGCCTTCCAGCTGGTTATTTATCAGGATCTCAGCGGACTCGACTCCCCGGTAGACCTTGCCTTTGTAGTTGACATAGCTTATGATCTGGGATTCTATCTGTGGATCAATGGCATTCATTGTTACCGTCAACGTATTAACCCTTACATTCAGCAAATCAGGCATTTTTTCAGGCAACGCCAATCCATTTGTGCTCATACAGAGTGTAACTCCCGGAAATTCATTCCGTATAAGTTCCAGTGTCTCGAACGTCTCGTCATTTGCAAGAGGATCACCTGGGCCTGCAATACCCACCACTTTGATAAAAGGATAATCAGCAAGAACCTGCTTTGTCTTCTCAAAAGCCTCCAGAGGTGTTAATACCTTGCTTGTCACACCCGGTCTGCTCTCATTTACACAGTCGAACTTACGATCACAGTAATTACATTGAATATTGCATTCAGGAGCTACCGCAAGATGGATCCTTCCAAATTTATGCTGTGCCTCTTTTGAATAACAGGGATGTTGTGCTATAATTCTCTTGATGTCTTCATCACTTGGACTTTCGAATCCACATGTATCTGATATTTTATTATCCATAAAACCAGCTCCTTTGTAACTCTAAAAAATCGGTTCAACTTAAATGAAAATCATAGACTTTGTTTTGTGTTTGAAACTCCGCTTAAAAGGTATTAAAATAACATTATAGTTAAAAGAACCGATTGTTAAAAAACAAAGGTATTTAACTCTAATGAGATCAGTACTTATCTATAACTCGGCTAGGCCCTTACCATGGCTTTTCCACATTTGGGGCAGTTTACCTGGGCACAGGGAACACCAGGATAATGGGGTTGCTCATAACCACATTCCGGGCATCTGCATTTTTGTCCGGATCCTGTGGATCCGGCTTCTTTGCCTCTGCCGGAATTGCCTCTTCTTTGTCCCCTTCCTCGATTCTGCCCACCAACCGGACCTTCTCCTGTTGGCCCTGTTCCGTCTTTTCCTGGCATTGTATAATCTCCTCCTTCTATTCTGATTGATTTTCCATTTACTAAAGCATCTGCTATCTTTTGTAGTGTTCTTTGCAGCGTTCTCTGGTAGGTAGACTGATGCACTTGCATTTTCTCGGCAGCAGCTTCCTGTTTCAAATTTTCAATGTAACTTAATCGAAAGGATTCCAGCTCGTCTATGGTTATATTGATCTCTTCCAGATCTTTCAGGCAAGCTCCCGATGGCTTAAAGTGCCTGATATTGTGTTCAAAGTCGATCATTCTTCTTTTTCTCGGGCGCACCATGTTTTGCATTATAATGCAAAACATAAATAAACTTTACGCCTCTTTGGAAAATTCTGAAACTATCAATATCTTCAAAAGATCTCTCTGCAACCTTCTCATCAGCCGGTGGAATCCTGATCTGCGATCGTGAACGTAAAAGTGCTTCCTTTCCCTTCTTCGCTCTTCACCCGGATATTGCCCCTGTGCATTTCAACAAACCGCCTGACAAGAGAAAGCCCCAACCCAGTACCACCATATATCCTTTTGTTCGATCCATCTACCTGTGTGAATGGAGTGAATATATCCTTCAATCTTTGTTCCGGAATACCGATCCCTGTATCTGACACTGATATCTGCACCTTATTATCGTTCTTTGTTGCAGTAACAAAGACTTTACCATCATCTTGTGTGAACTTAATGGCATTACTCAGCAGGTTGTAAATAATCTGTTTGAACTTCAGCTTGTCAGCGAAAATTTCATCTGCCTGGATATTATTATCAACCGTAATACTGATGTTTTTCCCTGATGCCATGGGAGCTATCTGAATAACGATCTTGTCGAACGCTTCCTTAACAGAGAATTTCTCGCATTCGAGTTCCATTTTTCCTGCTTCCATTTTTGACAGTTTGAGAATATCGTTTATAAGCTCAAGAAGATGCTTACCACTTTCATTGATATGAGTGACATACATAAGCTGCTTCTCATTCAGTTCACCAAACATCGTACTGCTTAATATGTCTGAAAAACCAATAACCGGGTTAAGTGGAGTCCTTAATTCATGGCTCATGTTTGCAATGAACTGCGATTTAGCCCCATTGGCAGATTCGGCTTCCAGTTTGGCATTCAGCAGCTCCTTCTCTGCCCGTTTGCGTTGGGTGATATCTCTGCATACGCAAAATATAAGCTTCTGTTCCCCCAAACATGGCTGCATTTGAACTGATTTCAACATCAAAGAGAGTACCATCCTTCCGGCGATGTATGGTTTCAAAGTGGTCACCATTCTCATCAACATCACTGCGCATATCCTCCAATTCATCACGTGTGAACTGTATATCCCAGTCCCATATATGCAAAGAAAGAACCTCTTCCAGCAAATAACCAAGCATCTCGGCATACTTCAGATTTGCCTCGAAAACATTTCCATCCCTGTCGAGGATAACGATACCGTCACTGGATTGTTCTATAAGGACGCGTCTTCTGACGGCTTCTTCAGCAATTTTGATCTCTGCCTTCTTACTTTCGGTGATATCTGTCAAAAATAATGTAAGACCTACAACATTCCCTTCATCATCCTCAAGAGGACTATAAACATTCTCATACCAGCGTCTTTAAAGCAACGAATTCCCATATTCTTCAACAAATGTGAAATCTTCGCCCGCAAGTACCCTGTCAAAATTCAGTTTTGCTTTTTGTCTGTCAGAAGGATCCTTGATGTAAGTGAGCATGCTAACTCCAATCTCAATTTTTACACCCCATATTTGTTCCATTGTAACCTGATGATTTTTGTTGAAGACAAGGTATTTGTAATCTCTGTCAAGGGCAAATATAACAACATCTTTAGGGCTTTCAATAACTTTTTGTAAGACAGTGCATGCCTGCCGATACTTCCTTTCAGCTTGTTTCAGTGCATTCTGCGTTTTTTTGCGAGACAACTGATTTTTTAAGAGGCTCCCCAGTAGCACCGTTCCAGCCAGATAGATCAACATTACTCCTAAACTTATACTTCTTATAACTTCAAAGGCATAGGACCATGGAAGCAATAACATGCATATAAGCATGAGCACATGAACCAGAATACCAAATACATACAGCTCTAACACACTAAAGAGCTTATGAAGTCTTTCATGATGCCGCCTCCATAGTAGTCCTAATATCACAGAAAATACTGTTACAGCGGTACCGACAACTGCTCCAACACCTCCCTGGTAGAGGCGATGTGAAATGCCTATTAGTGCTCCAACGACTGCAGGAATAAAACCGAAGAACAGAGCAACGATGCTAAGCAGAATAGAACGTGTATCGTAGAATAGTCCAGGAGAAAGTTCCCAGGGATTTAGCATCAGGGTGATGCCTATCATACCAATGAAAATGCCTGCAACTATGCTTTTCAAGCGTGTGTTCATTTCAATATTAAAGAAAAGAACTTCATACAGTACACCAATGGTTAGAAGTAAAGCCGCATTATTTACCAGAGATATTAATAGTTCAGCATTCATAC
>JAFGCK010000035.1 GCA_016932675.1 Methanosarcinaceae archaeon
AGCACTGAACAACAAAGGTATGCTTCATCACAAAAAAGGCAAAAAAGGGAGTTTGAGGAAGCCATAAGGTGCTACGACAGGATATTCATTGAAGAAAAACTGTCATATACGGCTCCTGTTATGTATAATAAGAGCCTTGCATTAAGATCGATGGGCAGGTATGAAGCAGCCCTCAACTTCAGTAAAAAAGTACTCAAATATGATCCTGGTCACAACAGAGCAAAGGAGCTCATAGAAGAGATACTGGAACTTATGAGGTCACATGCAACAACTGCCGGGAAGAGAACAATGATATCTCCTCAAAGGCTTGCCGTGAACATTATTTACGCTGAGTGGCAACCACCTGCTGTCAGCACACTCCTTGCCCATTCCTTAAGATGCGGCCATAGAGAGATCAAGTACCACAGGGGTTTCGGGGAAGACCTGATCAGGGAAAAGGCAATACAGGACAAGCTGCAAAAGCGCACTTACTGTTGCAGGACATGTGGCTTCCAGGAAAAAAATGTGTGCAAACACCCGAAAACAAAAGGAATGGCAGTTTCAGATACTGCCATTTGCAGGCACTTCAAACCCCAGGGGGGATTTGAGAATAAAATGCAAAGAATTGGATTCAGATAATCCCCAGTTCAGTAAGACGCTCTGGCAGGTAGGTATCCGTCACAAAGTCAAGACCCTTTCCTGCGAATGCCTGCTGTTCAGCCTTTTTGCCAATATCAAGCTGAAGGTTGATCTGCTCCTTCCAGTATTCACTTTCAAACCTCGGATCGCTAAGTTCACTCCTCAGGGCGCTTACGTCCTTATCCGTCAGCTTGTCAGTGGAAAGTTCGTATTCCACTATATCAGAAGGCTGGACCCCTATGAAGTAGGCGCCAGGGGTTGCCATGTGTTCCGAAAGATGTGCACTTTTTATGGCACCATAGGCGACCGAGGCGAATATACGGTATGACCAGGGATCACCATCTGTGAATACCGTGACTGGTATGCTCAACTCGTCGTTCATGCGTTTTATCAGACGCCTTGTGGACCTTGCGGGCTGGCCTTTAAGATGGACCAGTATCGCATTGAACTTCTCATCAAAACCGTTCTCTATAAGCCTTGCATACATACCACCGGTCTCCACGGCTATTATGAGGTCTGCATCATGCTCAAGGAACTCTATGTTCTCGACATTGAACGGTATCTGATAACCACTCTCCCCGATATCTTCCTGGCAGTGTATGACCCTGTCGCCACGGTTGGTTTCCTCACGTATTCGGATGGGGCCGAACATTGTAGCACCGTCTTCTTCCGGCCGCATGTGGAAGTATTCCCTCTGAAGGCCGGAGATGATCTCCAGGTCCTCGATGAGCCTGTCACTTTCGGGCTGTTCGCGGAACTTGGCGATGTCCCAGTTCTCAGAGATATAATACAGCTCCCTCAATGTCGATCCGCGGTTCTGCCCGAGGTGGTTGTTGACTATGAAATCCACAACGTGAGTGGTCTTTAAGAGCTGAAAGGCTCCTTTCACCGTTTTGGCACTTCTTTCGGTCTCCCTGTCACCATACACCCATACATCACTTTCGTCACTGTACTCAATGTTCTTTTTCGTACGCGTGGGAAGACTGAAGGATGGTACAGAACCTTCCAGGAACTGGTTGTAAAGGTTCTCCGCCATCCCTAAGAGACGGTTTTTTGCAAGGCCATCATGTTCTTTCTTCTGTTGTGACAATTTTTCTGGCATCTATCTCACCCCTTTATGGCCTTAGCACCGGTCACAAGTTCCTCATCAAGTCCTTCAACTATCAGTGAAGGCAAGCGAGATATTTCGTTCTCGTCCAGGGTTGCCACAGAATACCTGATCACTTTGGATGAACCCGGTGAGACACTTATCTTCCATACATGGTCGTAATCGTTCCCCATGGATATGACCCTGGGTTGAGGGACGGCCCCTTCTACCTTGAAGGGCAACATATCGTGGATATTGAATTCCCACTTCTTTGAGGAATAGTTCTTCACACGTATCGCGATACTGGCACGGGCGTCGCCATTACCATTGCTCTCGATCATCCTGTCGACAAGCAGGTTTCCCATCACCTTTGCAACTACAGGGTTTATATCAGGGACTTCCCTGTTGAGTGTCAATGAGAGTTTATGGGCCATCTTCGGCAGCACCTTTTTGATTATTACCTCTTTTTCACGGCGTTTTTTCAATGAATCCTGCTTGCTCAAAAAGCGACTGAGCTTCCTTGCGACTTCTTTTACGGCAAGTTCGATCTCATCTTTTATCTCGGGTATCTCAGCAATGGCGTCCTTTGATTCCGAGGTGAACGGAACATTGGTGGAAGCCACGTGGACCAGAATGACAGCAGGGCCGGTTGGTATCCCTCCGCCGGGCTGGTTGAGCCCATATTGCTTCCATTTAATGGACTCGATGGCATGTGTGGTCACACAGCCACCCTGCTGGTAAAGAAGAGGAACCCTGTTGGCAAAACGCATGATATCAATGCGGTCATCCTTCTGGAGCTCACCGCCGTAAGCAATACCCACCTCTACAACAAATGGGTTTCCAGAGAACACAGAAGGAGAACGGGTCGTGGTTGATATGAAATCAACCCGGAATTCCTTTTCAAGCCCTTTATAGATGAGATCCTCACCTATGGGAGAAAGACAGTCCGTTGGCGGGGCCATTATCTTTACTTTGGAGAAAGAATCCAGAAGTTTTCTTGCCTGATCTCTGTTAAGTTCGTGAGGATCCAGCTCCGGGTCAAGACCTGATGCCTTGCATATCTCTTCTGCAGTCAGGTGCCCGATCCTCGAGAAGGAATATCGTAAAAAGGGAGACAGCTTCTGGCGCTCAGTGTAGCGGAGCATTTTCATCAGTGTTCCCAGCTCAATGCCCTGAGGATGTGGAAGGACCTCATTTGCAGGAATTGGTATCTTATCCGTTGCCCTCTCGAAGATCACCTCATTTCCGTCAGGCTCTACCAGTTTGATCCTTGCATGGGGATTCACGATCGCAGTGGCTTTGAGATACTCATATATCGATTGTCGCCTGCCTTTGACATAGGAGGCTTCCATCTCCATCTCAATGCGGGTTCCATGGGGACGGTCCCAATCCACAATGGCATCCTTCAGTATCTCAGGCTCATTTGTACTGGTATTTATCATCAGCTCATAATTATGTGCCGGTTTGCCGGGATCGATCTTGGAGATGATCTTCGCCGGATGCCCGGAGGTCAGCTGTGCGTAGAGCACAGATGCTGAAATTCCTATACCCTGCTGCCCGCGGCTTTGTTTCAGGGCATGGAACCTCGAACCGTATAGCAGCTTTGCAAATACCTTGGGGATCTGTTCCTTTACGATTCCGGGGCCATTATCTTCGACAATGGTGACAACATTGTCCTTGCCGGCACGTTCCACATGTAGCAGGATATCCGGCAGTATCCCTGATTCTTCACAGGCATCGAGAGAGTTGTCTACGGCTTCCTTGACGGTTGTGATAAGGCTGCGGGGTGCGGAATCAAAACCAAGGATCTGCCTGTTCTTCTCAAAGAATTCTGCAACGCTGATGGATTTTTGACTTTTTGCAAGTTCTTCTGCAATTGGGGTTACCATAAAGATATCATCCTTTTTATGTTGCTAAGAACATCAGAGTAATCGGATAAATAAATAGCGTGGAAAATATAAATTTGTTTTTAAGATCATTTAAGCTCTGCACCTACAATCGTCTGGGTTGCGGTAACGTCGCTTGTTTCACGTATTTCATCAACGATACTATTGAGATGACCAAGGTCATCGACCTCGATTATCACGACGAAGTCATATTCTCCAAAAACGTGATATATGTCCTTTATACCCTCGACCCTGTTAAGTTCATTGTATGCAGCCCTTTCCTTTCCGGGCAAAACGTTTACCATAGTGACACCGATAACCATATTATCACAAACAAGAGAGTGGGCAGCAAGATATTTATTAGTTTCTTCTAAAAAAAACAGGGCATTGATAGTGTGGCCAAATTGAACAGGAAAATAATAGTAAAATTTAAGAATAATCAGCATCATTGGACCTATATTGAAAACACCACAATTATCATGATAATGATGAGTGCCAAAACATATATATAACATACAAACCATTTAGGAACTAGATGAGCGGGTTATCCTCTTTTTGACAATAACCCCCACTCCCCAACCCGCTCATACTCCACTACAGAACAATTGAGATTTGGGCAGGATTCTTCCTGAACCACTAGGTAATTGTGACGGATCGATATTCTCTGCTAATCTTACTCTCTGCTCATCTCATACATGACGGACTGTTTTCCTTATGCACTTGAACTTAAAACCATACAATATACCTAGAAAAGAGCTAAAAATCGAATAAGGTCTTTTGAGGCTTTCTCTGGACAGCTTTCTTTTCAGGTACAGGCTTTCCAGGAACTGAAGGCTTTTCTTCGGTTCGTTCCCCGGGAGATGGAATAGAATCAAGACTCAACTGGTCAGGCACTTTCTTCAGAGCCTTTGAAGCAGAATTGCTAAAGAACTCCACATCCGATGATGTATCCGGGCGCAGTTTCCGGGCACGATCATATATTTCCTGAACCTTTGATGTCAGTTTCTTGCTTCCCTTCATGTGTACCAGTTCATCGATGTCAAGGTCCAGAGCTGCAACCACATCAACTGCATAGTCATCATCTTCAAGCAGACCGGAATAGACCGATGCCAGCTCCAGGCGCGAATATTTCATAGATTCGTTGCAGTGAGTACCCACCTTTGCAGCAATATTGTCCCGCATGTTCCTTCTGGAGCGTATCTGGCCCATCCTGCGCCACAGGGAAGGTGACTGGTATTTCACGAAACCGCTCCTGATACCCAACTTGGAAACGACGGTGCCGCCCGTCATAAGCACACTGGCATACCTCCACATCCTGTAGTTCTGCCTCCTGCGCACACGTCCCAGGAAGATGTCAGCCCTTGAGATATATGAATACGCAGCAACGATGTCTGCAGTCAGTTCATTCTCACCCTTGCCTGTATACTGATGAGGCAGGTTCTCATCTATCCAGTGAATGAGATCCTCAGGAGTTTCATCAAGACTATAAGTGGCCTCCAGGGCAGACCTGACACTTTTGCCCCTGAATATCTTCCCTACCACCCTGAAGATGGATTCCTTGTTATCGCGCTCTGCGGTCGAGATGTCCTCAATATTAATCTCAGTACGCCCCATGGCAACCGCCTGGAGGTCATTGACGGCACTCCTGAGATC